>JBJXHA010000150.1:0-13362 GCA_046160275.1 Bacteroidia bacterium
GCCTTGCAAGCCCATAAGTATGCAACAGAAGCCTTGATGCTCGCCCGTAATTATCGAAATTTAGGGGCTGAGAAACACGCGCTTACCCTCATTGGCGAATATTATTATAACATCAATGACGTAACAACCGCTCGGAAATATTTTCGCCAATCTCAAAATATTCAAGCTAAAGATACTGAAAACTTTGAAGGTTATAATTATGTGTTGTGGGGCAATACGTTTCGGATTTCTATGAAAACAGATTCCGCTATTTTCTACCTTGAGAAGGCTATTCCCTTGCTAGAAATAGGCAAAAACCCACATTTCTTACGTTATGCTTACCTAAGTGCCGCCTCGCTTTTGATGGATAACTATGATTTGGAAAAAGTTGATGAGTTGTTGGAAAAGGCACTACAACTTGCAAAAGAGCAACAAAATAGTACCGATTTGGCAAATGTTTGGGCTGAAAAAGGGCGGCTCGAAAGCCTAAAAGACAATTACCTTCAAGCAAAAAAATATTTGAATGAAGCAACTAAATTGATTCCTCCTACAGGATTTAGTTATACAAGGCTTATCAAATCCTATTATTTAGGGGAGGTAGAATATAGTTTAGGGAATTTTAATCTTGCAGTTTCTAACTTGATTAATTGCTTGGAAATGAAGGAGATTGAAAATAATGAAGATATAAAAGCGCAGGTTTTTTCTTTATTAGGCGAAATTTACATTGAACGCGGAAATTATGAACTATCCCTAAAATATTTCTTAGAGGGAATCAATATCATGGAGCGTTTAGGAATGAAAAAGGATTTGTCTAATACATTAAGCAGTTTGGCTTGGCTCTATTTTAAGCAATATAATGATGCAGAAACAGAAGCCTTTGCCAAAAAAGCACTTGCTATTGCCGATTCACTCAATGATGACTATAGTTCTTCTCATGCTCATTCAGTATTAGGTTCTTTGTATTCTGCTCAAAATAAATACGAAAAAGGCTTAGAACAGCATGAGCTAGCGCTTAAACTTCGTAAGAAAATTCAATCCCGTTATGGCATCTCGCAATCAATCTACAATATGGCAACTGTATATGAGCGAATGGGTAATTTAGATCAAGCTATTTCCTTTGCAAGTCAGACCTTAAAATTAGATAAGGAACTGGGAAACCTTTATAATTACGGGTTGAGCCACAAAAAACTAGCCGCTTTGTATCTTAAAAAAGGAGGGTATGAATTAGCAAAACAACATCTGAATACTGCCGATTCTTGTGCAAAATTTGCCAATTCCTTAGAACTACGCCGAGATGTGGATTTATTGACTGCTGATTGGTTAGAAAAAAAGGGGGACTTAAAGGGGGCAAACGAGTATTTGCGTCAAGCCTTTAAAATAAATGATAGTTTATTTAATGTGGCTAGTTTGCAAAAGACTGCAGAAATTCGCGGGGTTTTTGACCTAGAAAATATTGAAATAAAAAGTAAACAACGCGAGCAAAAGATTGAATTACAACAAGAAGCAATGAAAAACCAACGGCAACAGTTTATTTTGGTAACAATTATCCTCGTGCTTGTTTCGCTCATGTTGTTGGTGAGTTTTAATTTTCACCGAACCACCCACAAGAAAAATGAAGCATTGAGCATCGAAATCGCAGAGCGAGAAAAAGCTGAAAACGAACTAAGTACTTCTAAACAAGAGTTGGAGCGACTTTTTAAGGACTTGGAGCAGAAAAATGTAGAGTTAGAAACCACAAGTAAGTACAAATCGGAATTTTTGGCGAATATGTCTCACGAATTAAGAACGCCTCTTAATAGTATCTTGATTTTGGCGAAGGTGTTGCAAGATAATAGAACAAATAACCTTAGTCCTAAGCAAATCGAATATGCAAACGTGATTCGTAAATCAGGCACTGATTTGCTGCGCCTTATCAATGATGTATTAGATTTGGCAAAAGTAGAATCAGGGAAAATGGAATTAGATTTTGCAACGCATGAAATTAATACCCTTGTAAACAACATGAAAATGTCGTTTACTGCGGTAGCTCAAGACAAAAAAATCACCTTTGAGGTGAAGGTTGATGCATCTTTACCAAAATATATTTATACCGATTTGGATAGATTAGAGCAGATTATTCGTAATTTGTTGAGTAATGCGTTTAAATTTACTTCTGTTCAGGGTATGGTCAAACTTCAACTTAAAAAGGTAATATCAACAAAAAATCAACAGGAGATGCTTGAAATTGCTGTTACGGATTCAGGTATTGGTATTCCAAAAGAAAAACACCAACAAGTTTTTATGGCATTTCAGCAAGGAGATGGTAGCACGCAGCGTAAATATGGGGGGACTGGCTTAGGATTGTCAATTTCTAAAGAATTTGCAAAATTGCTAGGCGGAGATATTTTTCTAGAAAGCGAAGAAGGAAAAGGGGCTACCTTTACGATTGTTTTCCCCCTATCGCCTATAGAAACGCCACAAATACTAAGTACATAAATTCTTAATAAACATAAAAAATGACATATCCCATTGATTTCTGCCCTCCTAACGGAGTGGTAACATACGAGTACCCTACCCAAGTGAACTGGCTTCATGAGGGAATATTTTATATCTACTCTAAACCTGGTGTTGAGCATACGCTTGAAGACGCGCAACGGCAAACCAAAATTGTAAAGGAGATGTTTGGTAATGAAAAGGTGTTTATGATAATTGACATTCGTAAATCCGTGCCGATGGGGGTCGAAGCCAGAAATTATTATAGCTCGCCTGAAGGTAGCGCAAATTGTTCTGCATTCTGCTTTTTGGTGGATTCTCCTGTAAGCAAAGTGATTGCTAATTTATTTTTAACGGTACTTCGCCCCAAACTTCCTTTGAAAATGGTGAGTTCGGTGGAGGAAGCGATTTCATGGGGAAAAATGAATAATTATTTGTAATGTTATGGCATTGAGAATTTATTTTTGGCTAACTTGTTACTTTTTTTATTTAAAACTTACAGACCTGCTTCGATTGAGTTCGTGAATTTTACTTGCAGGCACTCTCTAAGTGAAAGCATTTTGGGCGAAAAACTATCTATTACATTACATTCAAGATGAAATAATTTCGCCAAAAAGGAAAGAAACAAAAGAATTTTGAAAAAAAAGTTCAAAATTCTTACGCATGCTCGCTTCTGTTATATGTTTGTTAGAAAAATAGCTTGAATAAAAATTGCTAACTTTGTTGTTCTCGATGTATAAAACTATTATTTCCACGAACCTTAAAACGATAGTTAAAAGTGGATTTTTCAACCTATATAACATATCCAATTGATTTTTTGCCTCCTCAAGGGGTAGAAGTGCATGATTTCTCAGCCTTGACAAGCTGGTTCTATCAAGATGTTTTCTATATTCATGCCAAGAAAGGGGCTGTTTACGGGCTTACCGATGCAATCGAGCAAAAGCGTTTTATGGCTGAACAGTTTGGCGAGAAAAAAGTATTTGCCGTTATTGATGTCAGAAATCCTATTTCTATGACAGTGGAAGCGAGAAGGTATTACAAATCAAGGGAAGGCGGACAGGGTTGCGTGGCTTGCTGTTTTATTATTAATTCTCCCGTAAGTAGGTTGATTGCCAATTTGCTATTGACCGTATTAACTACAAGGCTTCCTGTAAAAATAGTCGCGTCAGTGGAAGATGCTCTCGCATGGGGGACGCAAAATCATTATTATTAAAATGTTGGGGAACACTTCCTAAAATCAACATAAGGCTTATTCTGTTCTTAGTTTCTTATCTATAGATGAAAAATTGTGAAATCATTGTTAATCAGTTAATTGAATTAAAAAATGGCAATGACCCTCAACCTTTGCAATGGGTGGGGGAGGAATCCTTTGATGCAATTATTTCAGCGATAAATGACTTGGCAAAAGATTTTCGAGAAAAAAGACAAAAAGAGTTAGAAGATAAACAACGGCTAAACGATCTTCAAGACATATTGTTTTTGTACCTCGCCCGCGATTTTAGCCAAAAGGCGAAGGTTATCGGTGATAGCATGGAAATAGATGCCTTGGCACTGAGTATTAACTATTTTGGGGAAGAATTGGCATATAATTTTGAACAACTCATAGAAAGTGAAAAACAACTAAAAGAGGCGCAACATTTGGCACGAGTAGGAAGTTGGCATTTAGATTTGGTTAATAGTTCTTTGTTTTGGTCTGAGGAGATGAAGACCATATTTGAGGCTGAAGATATTGCTACAGACACATTAACGGATTTCTATTGGGAAAAAATTCCAAAAGAGGATGCGCATAAATTGGTTGAAAAAGTAAAAAGGGCAATAGAAGAGGGAGAAAGTTATCAAATTGAACATCGAATTATTGCCAAAGATGGTAGTATCAAATATTTGTTTTGTGTTGGCGAAGCGGTAAGAAATGAAATAGGGGAAATTATCGCGATAAAGGGAGTAGCACAAGATATTTCTGACCGAAATACCATCGAACAATTAAGAGCTTCAGAAGAGCGATTGAAAGCGCAACAAGAAAAGTTGTTGCAATTGAACGCACAACTGCAATCTTCTGAAGAGGAGCTAAAAACCCAACAAGAAGAATTAATTGACGCAAATAGGGTGTTGGCTGCCAATGTTCGGGAACTCGAACAAGCACGTATCGCTTTGGACATTAAAGCAAAAGAATTAGAAATTGCCAGCAATTATAAATCAGAATTTTTAGCAAATATGTCGCATGAATTGCGAACTCCGTTAAATAGTATCATGATTTTGTCTAAATTATTGCAAGGTAATAAAGAGAAAAACCTTAGCCCACGTCAAATTGAGTTTGCGAGCGTGATTCAAAAGTCAGGTTCCGACTTGCTAAAATTAATCAATGATGTTTTGGATTTAGCGAAAGTAGAATCTGGAAAAATTGAAATTAACATAGAGAAGCATGAAATCTCGACTTTAGTAGAAAACCTTCAAATGACTTTTCAACCGATTGCTGCTGAAAAGGGGATCAAATTTTTACTAGACATCGCAAAGGAACTGCCTTTAACGATAGAAACAGATTTGTCGAAACTGGATCAAATTGTGAAAAATTTGTTGAGCAATGCGTTTAAGTTTACAGAAAAAGGAGGATCCGTTAGCTTATCTTTTAGAAAAAAAGCCCCTGATACTTTTTTTAAATACAAAACTTTGGTTGAAAGCAATGAAGTGTTGGAAATTCAAATTGAAGACACAGGCATTGGGATTCCCAAAGAAAAGCAAGGTTTGGTGTTTTTAGCATTTCATCAAGGCGATGGCACTACGCAAAGAAAATATGGGGGAACAGGTTTAGGTTTGTCTATTTCTCGAGAATTAGCAAACTTGTTGGGGGGCGAAATTCATTTGAAAAGCGAAGTGGGTAAAGGTTCCATTTTTTCGGTTTATCTTCCGCTTGAACCTTATCATTCTCTGCAACCATCTACGTTTCAACTTGTTAAATCTTTATCTCCAGAAACACAGCAAAACCTGAATCTTCCTACAAGAAATGAGCAATTTATTGCGAGCCTTCCTGATGATAGAGATGACCTAAAAGAAGGCGATAAAATTATTTTAATTGTGGAAGATGATTTAACTTTTGCGAAAATTTTATTGGATTTTGCGAGAGAGAAAGGATTTAAAGGGATTGTTGTTAATCAAGGAGATTTAGTGCTACAGTATGTTCAGGCATATTTGCCACAAGCCATTTTTTTGGACATACAATTGCCCGTAGTTGATGGTTGGACTGTATTGCAAAGGTTGAGAATGAGTGAGTTTGCTCACCTCCCCATTCATATTATTTCGGGTACAGATAGGCGAAAAATTGGTTTATCCTTAGGTGCGGTTGATTATTTGGTAAAACCTGTAAGTGCTACCGACCTTGAGCGTGTATTTACAGAAATTACTCAAAGATTAGACAAAGCGGTGCGCCATATTCTTGTGGTTGAAGATGACAAAATGCACAATATGGTCACTTCTGAATTGGTAAACCGTAAGGGTTTAACGACAACTTCGGTTTATACAGGGCGAGATGCGCTTCTTGCTTTGCAAAAATATTCGCCAGACTTGGTAATTTTGGATTTAGGTTTGCCCGATATGAAAGGAATGGACTTGCTGGCAAAAATCAAAGAAACTAACCCTACATTGCCTGTAATTGTCTTTACCGCAGCAGACTTAAATAAATCGGAAATTGCTGATATTCAAAGGTTTAAAAACACCCCAATTGTGATTAAATCCGAAAATGCTTATCAGCGTTTGTTAGAAGAATTAGAGATTTTTACGTATCATATTAATAAAACCAAAGACAACGCTTTGGGGTATAAGCTTAACACAATGCAAAGTAATGATTTTTTAAACACCTTATCTGGTAAAACGATCCTCATTGTTGACGATGATGACAGAAATGTATTTGCGCTACAAACCATTTTGGAACAGGAAGATATTCGCTGTTTGGTGGCAAATAATGGTATAGAGGCAGTAAAAATGGTAAAACAACACACAGACATTGAAGCGGTATTGATGGATGTGATGATGCCCGAAATGGACGGGTATGAAGCAACAAAGCATATTCGTGCATTAGGAAAAACTTCGTTGCCGATTATTGGTTTGACTGCAAAGGCAATGAAAGGAGACCGCGAAAAATGTTTAGAGGCGGGTTTGTCTGATTATTTATCTAAGCCTATTAATGTGGATCAACTCTTTTCTTTGCTCAATACTTGGTTGCATACAGAATAAATAATACAATACTTCACCATATAACCTTTATAAATTTCAATGACTGCTGAATTAGAAGAGAAAATAAGGATACTAATTGTTGATGACCACCCTGAAAATTTATTTTCATTGGAGGCGATTTTGGAGGAAGATTTTTTAGAAATTATCCCTGCAACTTCGGGAAAACAAGCGCTTGCGCTTTGTGAATTATACGACTTTGCGCTCATTTTTTCCGATGTACAGATGCCAGAGATGGACGGTTTCCATTTCTTAGAGCTGTTGCGCGCAGATGAAAAAAATAAACTTGTTCCCGTCATTTTTGTAACGGCAATTAACAAAGATGAAAAATATGTAAACAAAGGATATGAAGAAGGGGCGGTTGATTATCTATTCAAACCGCTCAATCCTACGATTGTCAAAAGTAAAGCGGATATTTTTGTGAAATTATACCGTGAAAAGTTGGCTTATCAATCGGAAAAACTCAAGGAATCTGAAGGGCAAAAAGATAAACTTGCACGGGAACTGCAAAAAAGAAATGAAGAAGTGATGCGCTTTAATTATGTGGTTTCGCATAATCTAAAAGCGCCGCTTGCGAATTTATTGGGTTTGAGCAATGTGCTAAGAATACCTAATTTGAGCGAAGAGGAAAAAATGAAAATGATTGAACACATTCAAAATGCTTCTAACAAAATGAATGATTTGGTCAATGATTTAGGTTACACTTTAGCAGGCAGTAAACCTTTGGGAATTAGCAAAGAGTGGGTTCAATTTGACGAGCTAATGGAGGGGGTGAAAAACACACTTCAGCAACCTATTGAAGCTGCTCAAGCCCAGATAGAATTACATTTAGCAGCAGATGCTCAAACGCTTTACTGTGTGGCTGCTTATTTAGAAACCATTATGTTTAACCTCATCAGCAACAGTATCAAATATAGAGCCGATGACCGGGTTCCTGTGATTCAAGTAATTACCACTAACATAGACGACTCTTTTTGCATTGTTGTCAAAGACAATGGCAAAGGAATAGACCTAGACCGCTATGGCGAACATGTATTTGGCTTATACAAGCGTTTTCATATAGGGGCTGAGGGCAGAGGTTTGGGCTTGTTTTTAACCAAAATGCAAGTGGAATCTTTGGGGGGAAGTATTAGTGTGGAAAGTAAGGTAAATGAAGGAGCTTGTTTTACGATTCACCTGCCTTTAGAGGAGTAGTCAACAAAGAAATTACTCAACCATATCGTTAAATGAGAAAGGTTGTAAGCGGTTAATTATTAACTGCTTACAACCTTTTCTTACTTTGCTTTAAACATAAGTACGTACAACTGTTAATACGACTAATAAGAAAAGCGCAGTGATTTTTAAGAACGACTTCATGAGTTAGAGAATTTAGAGGTTGATTTAGATAAACTTGAAAACTTGTGGTTAGGAAGTTTTCATTGACATTTATCCTTTAAGTAAAATTACGAATAATAATCGAAAATTTCACAAAAAGATACAATCCACTAAATAGAACTAAATGTAAGATTTGCCCATAAATTACCCCTATTCTTCGTCATCTAAACCCATTTCGAAATTAAGGTAAGCATTTTTCAATTCAGAAAGTGCATGAAAATCCTTTTTTTTCTCTGCGATTTCCATTCCTTTTTCATAACTTGCGGCTGCTTTTTCGGGCTGATTTGTGCGCTGATAACATTTTGCAAGGTGATAATATGCCCCTACATATTCGGGGTGCATTGCCAACAAACGCTCAAAATAAACGATGCCTTCCGCCAAATTCCCACTTTGTACATATTCATAAGCAATAGAATATAAAGTAAAAGCGTCATTCGCATCGAGTTCGAGAAAGGAAAATAATTGTGCTAATCTATCCATGATAATAAAATTACGAATTAAAAATGAATGATAAATGTATGAAAAAGAATATTTTGGGGTTAAAAAAAGGCATCCATTTTCCAATGGGCTTAATGCTACTTTTCACTTGTCTTTTTTCTTCACTTTCTGCACAAACACCTGCCGAAACCTTTCAAATTTCTTTAGAGGAGTTCACGATTCCCGATTTTGAAGGCATTCACTCTTGCGCAGTTGCAGAACATAATGGAAAATGGCTAGTGATAGGCGGTAGAATCAACGGCTTGCATGGTTATTTGCCGCCCTCTTCTTTTCCAACGAATACACAAAATAACCAAATTTTAGTCATAGACCCAAATACGCAGCAAATTTGGTTTGCTCCCACCACCACTTTGCCCGATAGTATTCGTGTGCAAATGCAATCTTCGAACATGGAATATTATCAAGCAGGAAATTATTTGTATTTTGTAGGAGGTTATGGCTGGTCGCCACAGGCGAATGATTTTATTACCTTCCCAAAATTAACGGCAGTTTCGGTGCAAGAAGTCATAGATGCAGTGATGAATAATCAGCCCTTTGTAACTTATTTTCGCCAAATTTATGATGTTCGTTTGGCAATCACGGGCGGCAATTTACACAAAATAGACAATACCTATTATTTGGTAATGGGGCATAATTTTCAAGGTTTGTATAATCATACAAACGGGCCTACTTACACGCAAACTTATAGCTACCAAATTCGAAAATTTGACATTTTGGATAATGGTACGAACCTTTCTCTTGCTAATTATTCAGCGCAAACAGATTCCGCTAATTTTCGTAGGAGAGATTATAATTTGGTGCCGCAGATGTTTCCAACAGGTGCAAATACAAGTGTAAAGGGGCTTACAGCTTTTACGGGTGTTTTTCGCCCAGATAAAGACTTACCTTACCTTAATTCGGTTGATATTCAGGCAACTAGCGCAAATGTAAACAATACTTTTCAGCAAAAATACAACCAATATCATACCGCACATTTGCCCATTTTTGATTCAGCAGCCAATGAAATGCACACGATTTTCTTTGGTGGAACAGCGCAATTTTACCCCGATTCTTTGAATCCGCAAATTATCAAGGAAGATACGCTTGTGCCTTTTGTGAAAACGATTAGCAAGATTTCGCGCACTGCTACGAGCGTTACGGAGTATCTTTTACCCGAACAAATGCCTGCTTTTTTAGGAACAAATGCAACTTTTATTCCTTCCAATTTTTCGTACTATAATGACATGAATATCTTAAAATTGAACAATTTACCTGCAACTAAAACGTTGGTAGGCTATATGATAGGTGGCATAGAAACGCCTTATCGCAATGTGTTCAAAGGGAATGAATCGGAAAGTTTTGCTACGGCACGGCTTTTTAAAGTGTTTGTTACGAAGGGAGACCCGATAAGTTTGGAAGAGCAAGTATTGGCAAATTTAGCCCTAAAAGTTTCGCCTAATCCTAGCAAAGACGAGTTTCGTTTTGCATTTTATCTTCCCCAAAGTTTGCCTGTGAGCCTTGAGATATATGATTTACAAGGAAAAAGAATAAAGACTTTGTGTTCCCAAAAAAGGTTAACAGGCGAAAATGAATTGCGTTGGCAGGCAAAAGAGATGACAGAAGGAATTTACATTGCCCGTTTTCAAATTGGCAAAATTAACAAAACACTAATGTTAGAAAAGCGATAAATTTTACAAAAAAGCGGCATTGAGTGGAAATTCAATGCCGCTTTTTATTTCTGATAACTGCTCACAGCTACTTATATCAACCCTCTCGCTTTCAGCTCCAAATATTTATTAATGACCGAAACCGTAAGGTTTTGTGGAGAGGTGAACACCGTCAAAATGCCGTTAATCTCTAACTCACGCACGATTTGTTTTTTCTCGAATAAGAAATTTTCACCAATGGCTTTGAGGTAAATTTCTTCGGTAGAGTAGGGACGCGATTGTGTTAAAGCGCGTAACTCTGTGTTTTCGAAGAAGATGACCAGCAAAAGATGTTGTTTTGCAATGCCTTTAAAATAAGCCATTTGCCTTTTTAGGGCGGCAATTGACTCAAAATTAGTAAACAAAATCAACAAACTCCTTTGGTTGATTTTTCGCTTTATCGTAATATACAATTTCTCGTAATCTGCCTCCAAAAATTGCGTAGTTTGATTATATAAAGCGTTCATAATCAAGTGAGAATGAGTTGGGCGATTGTCAGGAGGAAGTAGGGTGTTAATTTTTTCAGAAAAAGTAATTAATCCTGCTTTGTCGTGCTTTTTAATCGCAATATTTGAAATGACCAAAGCCGAATTAATCGCATAATCCAACAAAGTCATGCCCTCAAAAGGCATTTTCATCACCCTTGATTTGTCAATTAAACAAAAAACATTTTGCGCCTTCTCATCTGTATATTGATTGACCATCAAACGACCCGAACGACTCGTAGCCTTCCAATTCACCGTTCTGTAATCATCGCCGCGAACATATTCTTTAATTTGCTCAAACTCACTCGTATGCCCTAAACGGCGCACCTTTTTTATCCCAATTTCCGACAAGCGATTCGAAATTGCCATCAATTCATATTGTCGCATTTGTACGAAAGAAGGATAAGTGGGAACCATGTCCTTGTCATCAAAAGTATAGCGGCGTTTGATGAGTTCAAAAGGCGAAAACGCAAAAATATTCAAAGCTCCAAAATGATATTCGCCACGCTCGGTTGGGCGAAGCAAATATTTCACATTTCGCTGAGAACGTGCCTCTAATCCGAAATTAAATTGCAAATCTCTCAATTGAAATTGTATCGGAATTTCGTCTATCACTTCTAAACTTGTGGCAAAAGGATAGCGGTTTTCTAAGGACAATTCAATTTCATTTTGGTCGCCATTCGAGAGTCTTTCAGGGGTTATTCTGGTGGCAGTCAGTCCATTACTACGATATAACATAAGTATGTCTAACACTACAAGCCCTCCTAATACTCCCAATGCTATTTGCACCATCGGGAGCAAAATGGGAAAAAAATAGGAAGCAACAAAAGCCGCAATAATTCCCCCCCCAATTTGGAATAACCTTTTAGAAAGGTAAATGGATTTGATAAATTTTATCATTTGTTGTAAGTCATTTACCTAGGCACTTCCACTTTATCAATAATTTTTGTAATCACTTCATCGGTAGCAAAACCTTCCATTTCTTTTTCTGGCGTTAGCACAATGCGGTGGCGCAAAATGGGGTGGGCGACAAATTTCACATCTTCAGGCGTAATAAAATCACGACCTCGCATCGCAGCCATCGCTTTTGCCGCCATCATCAACGAAATCGTTGCGCGAGGCGATGCCCCTAAAAACAGGTCATTTGTGCGGCGCGTTTCTTGAATAATGGCAGCGATATAGGCAAATAATTTTGGCTCTACACGAATTTCATGGACGATTTGACGCAAACGGCTCACTTTTTCGGGGGTAAGTACTGCGGTAATAGAAGCGATATCTTTTTCGCCTTTGCGTTGATGATGTGCCTCTAAAATTTGTACTTCGTCTTCATAAGAAGGATAGCCCACTTCAATTTTAAACAAAAATCGGTCAAGCTGCGCTTCAGGCAGGCGATAAGTTCCTTCTTGTTCAATGGGGTTTTGGGTTGCAATCACCATAAATGGCGATTGCATGATGTGTGTGCTACCATCAATCGTAATTTGGCGTTCTTCCATTACCTCAAATAAAGCAGATTGCGTTTTGGCTGGGGCGCGGTTAATCTCATCAATCAACACTAATTGCGAGAAAATAGGTCCTTTCCGAAACTCAAATTCAGTTGTTTTCATGTTAAAAACAGAAGTCCCAAGCACATCGGAGGGCATGAGGTCGGGGGTAAATTGCAAGCGAGAAAAATCCGCGTCAATGCAACGAGAAAGCAACTTAGCTGTAAGCGTTTTAGCTACTCCCGGCACACCTTCAATGAGAATATGACCGTCTGCCAAAATTGCAGCCAGCATTAATTCCACCATTTTGGGCTGTCCTACAATAATTTTTCCAATTTCGCCCTTTACTTTTTCAACGGCGTTTTGTAGTTCTTCTAACTGTGCGCGAGAGGTAAAAAATGTTGAATCCATTTTATAAGTTTAAAGTTAAAAACTAAAGAATTGAGAATGAGACCAATGCAAGAAAAGAAACGTTTATAAATTGAAAAACTAAGGGAGAAAACGTGCTTTTCTATGAAAGTTTAAATTAAGCCTGCCAAAATACAGTTTTTTTTTGTTTATGCAAAACAATGAAGAGGAGAATGAAAAAACTAAAGTCGCATATAACAGTTTTCCTCATCTATCAAATGACTTATGCTTTGCAAATGTGTTTGTACGTACACTTTCAATAATTGTTGCTCTTCAACCAGAATGCCAAAGCCATTTTTAAAAGCGTATTTCATCCAAAGTTCTCCTTTTTTGGGGTCGTTTTGGGCAAGAAAAGAGGCGGCATAAAAGAATAGTTCACCATAACGAATCTCTCGCTGTAAAATAGATCTATCAAACTTTCTAGGAACTTTTATAATATTATGTTCGAGTCCTGTTAACATCGTGGCAAGCCCATTTCGTTCTGTATTCAGCGTGTCATACTTGCTTCTGTCTATCTGATGAGGGGGAATAGGAATAGGTATGCTGTCCACTGTCAATTTGCCCCAATCCTCCTCTATTTTCCAAAGAATTTCTCTGCCACAGGCCAAGCTATTTTCATTGGATTCAATATTTGCTCCAATCCCATTTAAACGTTCTATTCCTGCTCTTTTTTGACTTCCCAAATAAAACATCAAGAAGAAATTCCAAGGAGTCTTTTGATTTTCTCCTTCTTCGGTTTTTTCGTAAAACTGAATGATA
>JBJXHA010000151.1:0-7102 GCA_046160275.1 Bacteroidia bacterium
GGTTTTTATGTGTTCAATGATTTGATTCTCAATGTCTTGGTTTTTGTTTGCATCTTGTAAGGCATCAAACGTAGCCATTGTTAGTTTTATGGCTTCGGGATAATCTTGAGGTGATTGCCCAAACTCATGTATTCTAAAAGTATGTTTTAGGTTAGAAGGCTGGTATTTTCCTACAAGATACAAACTATCCACGCATTCCTCGAAAGTGTCTAGCATCAAAGGTACACGAATATCTTCAGGCAATGTATTCATCAATGCCGATTTTATAGCTTCCCTTAATTTCCATTTTGTAATTTGAGGTTCTTTTATAACTTGTTGTTGTTCAGCTTGATACGTTTCCTTTACGAATATAACAAAAAAGTACGCAACCACTAAAAAACCTATTCCACAAAGGCAAGTAAGAAAGATTACAGTATTGATTAACATGATAAAATTTATTTTTGTTCGAGGTGTTGATTATGATACAAAAGCGTTTTGGTGAAAAAGGACAAACCTGCGCAAAAGAAAAATATCCAGTTTTGGCAGGTTTCGTATAATACGAGTTCGGCGGTATTAAGTTGCTTATCTTCATACACAAAAAATACCATGCAAACGACAACAGAAACAAGAAAAACAAGTCCCGATATTCCAAATAAAAAAGAGGATAATAACTTTCTTGCTTTGACAGATTGCTTCAAAAAATCATAATAATCTTCATGTTTATAATCAAAAAGGACAGAAAGTAGCAATGCATTGGCAAAGAAAATGAGTTGATTTTTTTCGTAAATTGCCGTTTTGCAAAAGGTTATTACAACTTTTGCATCTATTCCAGTCAAACTTTTGCCAAAAGCTGCCAACATTATCGCGAGACCACCACCTAATAAGGAAATGAGCAGCCATGAAAAGGAAATGAAAATAGATTTGAAAATAGTCATAATTTATTACATATTAGCTTTAATTTTACCAACTCACTCTCGCCTAAAGAAAGCGTAGTTTCCGTTGTTAGCCATTCATTTAGCAAAGCATTGTCTGTACGTCCAATCAAGCGAGTTAAACCAAAAGTTGCAATTAATTGCCCTTCTGTATATTGTTTTTCTTTATCTTGCTTTGGCATAATCTACTAATGTGTTAGCATTACTCTACCCCTTGCGTTTCATCTATTTTAGAAGCGTCTTTTGGCGCGGAAGGTGGCACCCATTTGGTTTTTTGCTCCATTTCTGTAGCTGAATTGGTATAAACTGGCTCAAAGTCGCAGTCGAGATTGGCAATAGCACCGCCTGGTCGGGAGAAAGAAGAGGCTGGATAACCCAAACTTCTATCAGCTTGTACTTTTTTGAGGAAACGCCCAAAAATCGGCATTGCCATATACGCGCCTTGTCCCATTCTATCATCATTGAAACGCATAGAACGCTCGGCACAACCTACCCAAGTTCCCGCCACAAGATTAGAAGTTACCCCCATAAACCAACCATCAGAACTGTTTTGTGTCGTTCCTGTTTTACCGCCCACATCGCCCGAAAGTCCATATTGAGGTTTTAAGCCTGCGCCTGTTCCATAATAATCTTCAATTACGCCCTTCAACATTTCCAACATTACATAAGCTGTTCTGTCAGAAATTGCGGGGCGTTTTTCAGGGTCAAATTCCGCAATTACATTTCCATCTCTATCCTCAATGCGAGAAACAAACACAGGTTTTATATACACACCTTTATTCGCAAAAGTAGAATAAGCGGCAGTCATTTCCAATACACTCAAATCAGAAGTTCCTAAACACGATGCAGGTACAGGTTCTATCGTACTTTCAATCCCTAACATATGCGCATAATCAATGACCACGCGAATCCCCATTTGTTTGGTCAAACGTGCGGTAATTACGTTGAGAGAATATTCCAATGCTTTTTTCAAAGTAATATATCCGCCATAATCATCACCCGCATTATCAGGCACCCAAACACCACCGCCTTCTGTTGGCACGCTTACAGGTTGATTGAGTTCGCGCTCACAAGGAGAACGCCCATTGTCAATCGCAGCACAATACACAAAAGGTTTAAAGGTAGAACCTACTTGGCGTTTTGCCAAATCTACGTGGTCATATTTAAAATAATCATAATCAATACCACCTACCCAAGCCTTCACACGACCCGTTCCCGGCTCCATTGCGCACATACCTGCTTCCAAAAATCGGCTATGATATTTTACAGAATCCAAAGGCGACATGGTGGTATCTTTTTCTCCATTCCAGGTAAAGACCTTCATTTTGATAGGTTTAGCAAATTCCTCTTCGATTTCACTAATGCTTTTCCCTGCTTTTTTACCACTTTTATAACGGTCAGAACGCTCCATAATGCGTTTTAGAAAACCCGCATCTTTTCGCCATGGCTCACGCCCCGAAATATTACTACTAAACGATTTTTGTAATCCTGTAAGGTGTTCTTTTACCGCTTCTTCGGCACAACGCTGAACACGTGTGTCCATCGTTGTATAAATTTTCAAACCATCACGATACACATTGTAACCATTCAATTGCCCCCATTCTTCCATATACAAGCGCACTCTTTCTTTCAAATAAGGAGCCATATCCACCTCTTTGTCCTCAATGTCCTCCGCTAACACAATTTTTTCTGCTTTTGCTTTTGTCGCATCAGTCGCAGAAATTAAATTTTTTCCCGCCATTAAATCAATGATTAAATTACGGCGGTCTTTTGCTTTATCAGGATTTTTATACGGACTAAACGCACCCTGTCCTTTCAACAAACCGACAATCAAGGCGGATTGTGCAACAGAAAGAGAATCTGCATTTCTGCGAAACAATTTTTTTGCTGCCATTTGCACGCCTACTGCATTGCCATAAATGCGCGTACCATTCAAATAAGAGCGCGTAATTTCGGATTTGGTAAAACTTCTTTCAATCAATACTGCCACAATCATTTCCTTTACTTTTCGGATAAGATTGCGTTTTTTCCCCACTTGGTCATATAAATTACGGGCGAGCTGCATCGTAATTGTACTCGCGCCAGAAGTTTGTCCTTTGGTAAAATAGCGAAAAGGAATTGCCGCTACCATTCCTGCATCAATTCCCGAATGGTCATAAAAATTACGGTCTTCCGTTACCATCAAAGCATTGAGAACATGAGGCGAAACCTCATCTAAGTCCACGACAATGCGGTTTTCACCTTTATGAATAAAGCCCAACAATTTTTCATCTGAGGAGTACACTTCAGATGAAAAGAAAGACTGCGGTCGCTCAATTTCTTCCATCGGTGGCAAATCAGAAAGGAGAGAAATAATCATTACTAGCACCGCAATAAAGGGTGAAAGGAACAAGCCCCACAATAATAAACGGGGGATAAGATAATTCCGCTTCGGTTGGTCATTCTTAACATTTTGCGGATTTTGCTGAGGTTCTAGGTTTGGATGTACGTTTGTTTCTTCCATGATACGCTATGAGCTATAAACGATTTGCAAGCATGAAACCGTTTTGGATACGTGCTAAAATTATAGTGGGCAAAAATAGGTATTTTTTTTGGAAATGTCAAAACTGTGCAATATAACACTGTAAAACAAGGAAAATATTACTCTTTTTTTACTATCTTTGCATTTCAAAAACAAAGAAAAAATGAAGTATCCGATTGGTATTCAAACTTTTGAGCGTATTATAGAGGAAGGGTATGTGTATAAAACGAAGCGTATTACGGAAGTGAAAATGGAAAAATTATAAGGAATTAACGAGTTCGGATCTTTTTGAAAAGTTCCGAACTCGTTAAACTTTAGGTAGCCTCTTTTTTAATAGCGACTCCCAAAAATGGCAGTCCCTACCCGTACCATCGTTGCGCCTTCCTCAATTGCAATATCAAAATCGCTCGACATTCCCATAGAAAGTTCTTTCATTTCAACACGAGGGTGCTGAATCGTAGAAAAACGCGTATGCGCATTTTTTAGGCGGCGAAATTGTGTGCGAATAAGGTCGCGGTCATCTGTAAATTCTGCTATGCCCATCAAACCCAAAATGCGAACATTTGGGTAAAATTCCATATCTAACAACACTTTTTCTGCGTCCTCCTCCTCTAATCCACCTTTTTGAGGTTCATCAGAAATATTAATTTGGAGCAAGCAATTGACAATCAAGTCATTTGCTTCACCTCGGCGGTCAATTTCTGATAGCAAAGAAAGTGAATCAACAGAGTGAATTAAAGTGCTGACTCCTACTACTTGCCGCACTTTGTTACGTTGAAGTTGCCCAATCAAATGCCATTCAACCCCTTTTCCTTGCAACTCCTCCGCTTTTTCTTTCATTTCTTGTGGGCGATTTTCGCCAAAAAGCACCTGCCCAGCTGCTAGAGCCTCTATAATTTTGTCTTTACTTTGCGATTTTGACACCGCAATCAGTTGAATTTCTTCAGGCTTCCGCCCCGCTTTTGTTGCAATTTCCGCAATTTCTTGGCGAATTTTTGCAAGATTTTCTCGTACCATAATTATCAGTTATCAGTTATCAGTTTACCCCGTTGTTTACTGTTTCGTATCTTTTTTGCTTTTTCGCCAAAAACTATGCGCCCCCAACAAATTAATGATTGCAGCAGGCAGTATGAGAATATATGTATGTAGTTCCCCCGTAATCAAAGGAATAAGCAAAAAGATAAGGGCTGCAACTAGCAGCAAAATCGCAATATTTTTTGACATAATACAACCAATTACCTTTTCAGAACTTGCAAGGTCTTAACAACTTTACAACCCCTAAAAAGTTTGTTTTTTTTATAGACTAAATGAAGATATGTGGGTAAAACTAGGGAATAGTTGTTAATTCGAGGTTAAAGGTAATAAACTTTTGGTAACTCAAAAAAAAAAATTTACACTAAAACTAAAATCTTTTCAAAAAATTAGTTTTTCATTGGAAAGTTGAACAATCAGTAATTTGCAAAATAGCTATCTGCTTACTGTTCTAGTGGATTATAAGCGTAAGTAAGCATAATGAAATAAGCAATTAAAAAAGAAAAAATTCCTACTTTTATAAATCCTGGATACAAATCTGTAACATCTCTATACACATCATCTCGAATTTCTACTTTTTCAAGTTTTGAAATTTCTGTAAAAATCTGTTTCAATTTTTGAGGGTTATTCGCTTTAAAAAACAAACCACCTGTAATTTTTGCCATTCGTTGCAAGCCTTTTTCATCAATGTCCTCATTTGCACCTGCCATTGCGATACAATACATTTTCATTTGATTCATTGCCGCTAATTTTGCTGCCGAAATCGGGTCTATTTCTCCGCGATTATTCGCGCCATCTGTGAATAAAATCAAGACCTGCGAAGCTGCATGGCTGGCTTTCAAGCGATTGATGCCCACAGCGATTGCCGAACCAATTGCAGTGCCTTGTTTGGGTAACAAAGCAGGGTTAATGTTTTGCACTGACTTACACAACCACTCATAATCTAAGGTAAGCGGCACCAAACTAAAAGCCTGTTCCGAAAATAATACCACGCCAATTCTATCGCCTACTCGCCCTTTTACAAAGTCAATTGCATTTTGTTTTGCCACAGCCAAGCGGTTTGGCGGAAAATCGGTTGCCTCCATACTGCCACTCACATCTAGCAACAACAGAATGTCCATACCCTCCGTTTTGCGCTCTTTAATGTTAATGGCATCTTGCGGACGTGCCAAGGCAAGAATGAAAAGAATTAAACCTACTAATTGAAAAAAAAGCGGTAAATGCCTTAACCACAATCCATTAGATTTTATTCCTGTGAGCTGCTGTACCCGTACACTCAAGGGAATCATCAGCCGTTTTTTGTCATACACCTTCCAATACCAATATAAAAATATAGGTACAAACAACAGTAAAACAAAAGCCAATGGATTGGCAAAAATCTCTATGTGAAACGGTAGCTTCATGCGAGGGCAAAACTACATAATTATTTTAGGGTTTCAAAACTTTGTTTATATCAGTAAACAATTATCATTTCGGCAGGCTCAATGCGAGCAGAAAAAAAGTATTGATTATCAAGTAAATACATTTTTGAAATTAGTAACTTACTTGTATTGAGCTGGACTCCACTGAGCTTGCCGAAGTGTCGAAATATTTTATTCATATTACATTATCTCTATGTAGGTAGGTAGCCATAAAAAGGTAGTTTCTCTTGAAAAGCTAGTATTTCAAAAAGTGAAGTAAAAACGACCTTTACGCTTCAAGGCTTAACTTATTGAAGTAAAGCGTTAAACCTTTGAATGTAAAATAAGGAAGAATATGGGTATCTTTGCTTTACTTATACAGGTAATTTTTTTAGTTATTTTACTTAAAGAAAGATGCTATTTAGGTTCTCTTTTTAACCTAGATAGCATCTTTCTTTAACCTCATGAGGTTCTTTTTTTAGTTACTTTACTTGAATAAAGATGCTTGTTATGTTCTTTATTCAAGCTATCTAACATCTTTGCAGCTGAAAATAAGTTCTTTTTAGTACGAAAAGTGAAATAAAAGGAAGGAAAAACCATTCGCCCCTCATTTTTTACCGTTGAGGTAAAAAAGAAACATCCCCTTGCATTTTTCAGAAAAAGGAAATATCTTGCGAACACTTTACTGCTCCCTACGATAACCTTTATTTTTCAAGCAATCATGCTTGCGCTAACACCCCAAATTTATCATCCTACTCGGTTATTTTATGTGTATGTATTTTCAAAAAAGGCAAAAGCAAGGCAGAAATGCTTTGCAAACGATTGATATACAAATTTTTCACACATAACCATTTTTTTTGTTATGAAAGTAGATTACCATTTTTTACACACACCGCGCCTAGCAGCATCGCCGCAGGCAGCAACAAACGGCACTGTTACCCCTGAAATGATTCAGGGGGGGGGGGAATTACGAATTTTCGTATTATTTAACATCACAGCACAAAGTTAAGCGATTATTTTCCTACCTATTCACTTTTTTGTGTATGTTTACGAATGTTACGGTATGGGCGCAATCGAATGAATGTGCAGGGCATACAAAAGCGATACCTTCCGATTTTTACTTACAAAACCCAACTTTGCGGCTTGCCGATAGGTGGGGTAATTTTTATCATCCTTTGGAGGTTGCTATTTCTGAGGCTATGGCACAAAACACGACTGCTACTTGTCAGGCAGGTTTG
>JBJXHA010000152.1:0-17113 GCA_046160275.1 Bacteroidia bacterium
TTTTACATTCTGCTAATAATTTCGCTACCAAATTCAGAGCATTTTAATTTTGTCGCGCCTTCCATCAAACGCTCAAAATCGTAGGTTACTCTTTTTGCCGCGATAGAAGCCTCTAATCCTTTGACAATTAAATCGGCAGCTTCTTTCCAACCCATAAATTCCAACATCATCACCCCTGACAAAATCACAGAAGAAGGGTTTACCATGTCCAAATCGGCATATTTAGGAGCTGTTCCGTGTGTTGCTTCAAACAAAGCATGACCCGAAACATAATTGATATTTGCACCAGGTGCGATGCCAATACCACCCACTTGTGCTGCAAGTGCATCAGACAAATAATCGCCATTCAAATTTAAGGTAGCAATTACATCAAAATCGGTGGGGCGCGTCAAAACTTGTTGCAAGGCAATGTCTGCAATCGCATCTTTCACCAAAATTTTTCCACTAGCCAAAGCTGCTTTTTGCTCGGCATTCGCTTCTGCTTCGCCGCTTGCTTTTTTGGTTCTTTCCCATTGCGACCAAGTATAAACGTCTTGTCCAAATTCACGCTCGGCTAAGGCATAACCCCAATCGCGGAACGCGCCTTCGGTAAATTTCATGATATTACCTTTATGCACAATCGTTACAGATTTGCGTTTGTGGCTAATGGCGTATTGAATCGCAGAACGAATCAGACGCTCAGAACCTGCTTTTGAAACGGGTTTAATACCAATTCCAACGGCTACGGCATCTTCGATGTCCAAACCTGCTGCTTTTTCCCAAGCTTGCACTTTTTCTACAGAACCGAAACGAATTTTTTCAAAATCTTTGTTAAAATTCTCTTTCAAGAAATTTAATAAAGCTGCAGCTTTTTCTGAACCCGCGTCAGCCTCAATTCCTGCATAAATATCTTCGGTATTTTCGCGGAAAATCACCATATCCACCAATTCAGGTTGCTTCACAGGTGAAGGAACACCTTGAAACCAACGCACAGGGCGCAAGCACACATACAAATCTAACATCTGGCGCAATGCCACGTTCAAAGAACGAATCCCACCACCAACAGGCGTAGTTAAAGGTCCTTTAATTGCCACCAAATATTCGGCAATAGCTTGAACTGTTTCATCAGGCAACCAATTTCCCGTTTCATTAAAGGCTTTTTCGCCCGCTAATACCTCTTTCCACTCAATTTTACGGCTTCCTCCGTAGGCTTTTTCAACTGCTGCATCAAATACACGCACCGAAGCGTGCCAAATATCAGGACCCGTTCCATCGCCTATAATAAAAGGAATAATAGGATTGCTAGGAACTTCCAATTTCCCATTTTGAATGCTAATTTTTTGTCCGCTCATGGCTTTGAATGTTTTATGTGTGAGGGCGCAAAGGTAAGGATTTTTTTTATTTTTGAAGGCGGTTTTGGTGGCTCTCCTTACAAATCGCAAAATTCGGCTTTTGTTCCACTATAAAATATGTATCTTTGCCCTTATTTTTTTCGAAAATACATGCTAACAAAAATATGGAAAACATCAATGACACACCGTTGTCGCAGTTTAAGTGGTCGCGTATTTTGTTTCCTGTGCTGTTTAGCGTGGGCGTAGCGGTTTATATGTTACACCGCGAATATGACGTAGAAAAGTTGCAAAAACTTTCTTTTCATGCGGGTTCGTGGGTCTGGATTTTGGCTTGTTTTGTGTGCATGGCACTGCGTGATGTCGGCTATATATGGCGAATGCACTTATTGGCAAATGGGGAAATGAAACTACGATCTTCCTTTGAAACCACGATGCTATGGGAGTTTTCGAACACCCTTGCACCTTCTTTGACAGGTGGAACGCCCCTCGTCATTTGGCTACTTACCAAAGAAAAAATTAGCGGTGGCAAAAGTACAGCCATTGTTTTTCTTACAATTTTGTTTGATCAAGCCTTTTTTGTAGTGTTCGCACCGATTGTGTTGGCAATTACAGGTTGGCATAAAATGTTTGAACCCCTTATTGGTACAAGCATTGGCGCAAGTTTAACCGTTTCTTTTTGGCTGGCTTATTCGGTCTTATTCGCTTACAATAGCCTACTTTTTTTCGGTATTTTTGTTAATCCTTATGCCGTAAAACGCCTGATTATTTGGGTATTTCATTGGAAGTTATTCAAAAAATGGAAACACTTAGGCGAAAAAGTAGGTGATGATTTGATTGCCGCTTCTGAAAATTATAGAAATCAACCTTTTTCCTATTGGCTACAATTAATCCTTAGCACCGTGTTCGCATGGGCTTCACGTTTTTTTGTCTTAAATTGCCTGCTTTCCGCTTTTTCGCCCGAAGTCATCAGTTTGAGTACACATGGATTGGCATTTTCACGGCAATTTGTCTTATTTGTCTTAATGTTTTTTGCCATTACACCTGGCGGCTCAGGTTTTGCCGAAGTTTTTTTCATTCAAATTTTAGATTCGATGTGTCCTACCCCCCCGGGGGGTGGCTCGCTTGCCCTCATTTGGCGGCTAATTGGTTACTATCCTTATATGTTGTTGGGAATTTGGTTGTTACCGAGGTGGATACATCGTGTTTTCAAATAAAGGGGGAAAAAAGAGAGAGAAATATGCGAAAAATACTTTGAGCTTGTGAATTTTATTCTCCAAATTGCCTTTGATAGCAAATTCACCAACTAACACATCAAGCAAAGGTATGAAAAAAAAGGTATTACTTTCCCTCTTATCAGTTTTGGCTTTTGCCGTTTTTGGGCAAGAAAGCAAATTTCATTATGGCTTAACACTTCACGGAGGCGTAAATCGTGCAAAAGCGATGAGCAATTCCTCTGCAAAACCTATCCCAAATTGGGGCTTAGGCGTAGGTATTCAAGTGCGTTATTTCGCTACGGAAAAGTTTGTCGTTGAAATTAATCCGCGCTATTTATACAATCATGTGGGGTTTCGAGGAGAATTTCAGGGCGATAATCAGACAGAATACACCCATTATTTTTCCTATCCCAATGTCGAAATTCCTGTTTTGGCAGGGTACTTTCACCCCATTTCTGAAAATGTGCAGTTGTCTGTTTGGGCAGGCGCGAGTTTAGGGAGAATTATATATCCCTCAAATGCAGATGTTTACATTGACGACAACCGCATTTGGTCGGGAAAAGGACTTTCACAAAGTGCCGATAAAAAATATACGACACAAGGTATTTTGCGTTTATTGATAGATATGCCTTTTCGTCACGAAAAACGCTGGCACGCAGGATTTGAATATAACCAAAGCCTAGCCGCTACCTATTATTATGCAAATCTCAACAGCCTCATAAAACCGCAGTTTTTTTCGCTGATGGCTGGGTTTTCGATGTAAAATAATTCTCTAAAAAATACAAGTCAAAAAGTTCTGAACTCTTCAGAGAGTTCAGAACTTTTTGACAGCCGCTTGACTGCTCACGCCGCTGCTTGATACACCTTACAAAAACGCAAAATTTCATACTCAATTCCCGTATTCCAATGCGCATCTTTGAGACTAACGCCCACATGATGTTGAAAAAAATTTGTGCCTTTGGTCAAAGTTTCTTTGGCAACGTGTTTTTCAATCCAAGGACAAAGGTTGATATAACCCGTTTCATGCAATTCAGTGAGACAAAGAACGGTGGAATATAGGCTTTGATTGACTGTATTTTTGATGGTGTTCAAATCGTTTTCTAAGTTAAAAGCCGCTTTTATGGCTTGGTATTTAGGCAAAAGTACACGCTTTTTTAATTCTTCCTCCCTCACCTCTACCAAATTCTCTATCGCACCTTTCACGATTTCAATTATCTGCATACCATAACCAAATAAAGTCGTTTGACCCAACAAATGTGCTTCTTTCAGTGCCAAGAAGTCTGTGGGTTTGAGCTGCACAATTTTCCGCAAACTATAATCCGTAAAAATTTCATACGGGCGTTTTGCATTTGCCTCTGCCCATTCTTTGCGCAAGCGTTTGAATTTCTCTGTCAAAACCGTGTCTATTGGCGAATTTTGCAACAAAGAAATATCTATCCATAATTCATGTTCTTGTGCCAAAAAGCGCTTTCCTTTTTCTGTTACCGCCAAAATCCCTGCATTGTCTTTTACTTTTAGGTGCGCATCTTCCACAAGGTAATCTATCATGTTCAATAGCTTTTCCTCGTTAATTCGTTGCAAAAGACAATATGTTTCGAGTTGCTTGTGTTCTTCTGCCTTCAAAAAATAGCTTGTTCCACGCAAAATTTCGCATACATATTTCATCGAAAATTTTTCATTTAACAATAAAACTGTTTTTAAAATCGCAGTTGCTTCTGCTTGAATGTTGATGATACTCGCTGCTGTGTCCATAAAAAATGATAAAATTAAAAGTGAATAATTTAAATGACACTGCAAAGATGAGGGCTTTAAGGCTGGGGAAAATGGAAAAGAAACGTAGCAAAGTAACAACTATTAACAAGGAAAAATATAGGAATTGGGTATAAATTTATACTTAATAGCCTGATAATCAATAGCTTTAGCTTGGAAGGGAAAAGGCAAGAAGTAACAATATTTGCAAGATAATGATCATGTATGAATTGTTAAAAAGAGCGATTGAACGTGATAAATATTCAATAAGTATTCGGTAATAATTAGTTTATATTATTTTTTATCACAAAAGATTAATTATCAATGTTTTATGCCTGTTTACTGATAACTTTTAACTGACACTTAATTACCTATAATTAAACCAACTCTTCTTTTAAAAAATCTTTCCAAAAAGTAAAAATTGCCAAAGTTAAATCTGCATCTTCTAAGGCTGGGTAAGCATTGAGAATAAATTGTTTGTCTATCTTCATTTCTGTTTTATAACCGAGCAAACTAGGCGTTCCCCATTGCAAGGTAAAACGCAAATAACGCAACTCTACTGAGTCAGGAGCAAGCAAAATGGCGCGTTCCATGTCTTTTTTCCCCGCTTGAAAATACGTATATGCCTTCAACATCGAGGCGTTTTTTGCTTTAAAAAAATAAGCCGCCGCACGATAACCTAACAAAATCGTATGATTATCGGCATTTTCTACCAATGTCCACAATTTCTCCGCAGCTTCTGAATTTGTAACAGCTTGTTGATATAATGTTCGTATTTCTTTTGTCATACTCATAAGTTTTATTGTATTTTGCACTTTCAATAGAGGGGAAACGTTAAGTAGCAATTTTGGTTTTGAAAAAGTAGAAAAGGAAGAAGGTGCATGAGAAATTATTTTACCTTTTTACATAAAAAACTATGTAACAAAACAACGCATAAGTTATATAAAAAAAGCCCTATTTTATTGAAATAATAGATATTTATTGCTTTTTTACTATGAATTAAGGGCATTTTTTATAGAAAAAATGTGTAACCAAATTTATTAAATTAGTAAGTAATACAAAGAAATACCTATTAACTTTGAAAACAAATTATGAGAAATACTTTTTAGTCCTACAAAGGTTTTAGGGCTAAAAAAGAAAGTTTCTGAAAATTCTCATTGTAAAAAATTTGCATCGTAAAAAGATATGTTCGTAATTTAACCGCCCAATTAGACAAAGGCTAATCAATGGGCATTTTTTGCACTCAATCCACAAAATTAAATAGGATTTCAATGTGTTTTTCGTTGATGTTCCTTGTTTATAGCTTAATCTTACTTATTAATATTTAATGTCTTATGAAAGTACTTTACCAAATTAGTTTATTTGTGGCACTGTTTCTTTGCCAACAAGTATTTGGGCAAGCACAATGGCAGAATGCAGGACCCGATAATTTAGGAAGCCGCGTTCGTGCTATTACAAAAATTGGCACTCGCTTGATTGCGGGGTCATCAGGAGGAGGTCTTTGGTATTCTGATGATAAAGGAGTTTCTTGGAAACGCCTTGAGAGTTATGCATCAGCAGGTTGCAATCCCAATGTAACTTCTATTACCGTAGATGGAAACAAAATCTATGTAGCTACGGGCGAAACGGAGTTTATCAAAACTTGGCGTGTAGCAGAAAGCAATGATGCGGGTAATTACAATACAGCAGATGCTTTTTGGGGAGCTTCGGGCTTGCCAGGTGGCGGCTTGTATGTAGGGGATATTTCTGGAAATGATGTGCAAAATTGGAACAACAACAATTATACAAAAAATCCAACAGATGGAGCTTATGCACCAGGAAATCCTACTTTTTCTGCCATTCAAAAGGTAGCCGTTTTTGGTAATTCTCTCTATTTGTGTACTAGAAATGGGATAAGAGTAGCACCTGACAAAACCAAATTGACAGATGCTGCGGATTGGGTTGTTCCAACCTTAACTTATGATGTTCCAGGTTATATGGCGGATAGTTTACAATCTCCAAGCGTGAACAACAAAAAGAAAGCCTCTGCTTATGATATTACAGAAATTGAAGATGCCAATGGACAAAAAGTGCTTTATGCAACTTGGGTAATAAAAGATGGCGGGCAACCAAGAAATGGCGGCTGGTTAGGGTATTCTACAAATGGAGGAGTTACTTTCAGATTGTTCCATGAAATTCCTCAATCTACGGGAGAACGCGCTAGAGCTAGTTTTGACCGCGCGGTATTCACTACTTCAAAAGACAAAAAGACCTTATACGTAGCAGGTACTTCTACCTCTAATGAAGTGGAAGGGGTTTGGCGATTGAGAAATGGGATTTGGGATAGATTTGCGCCAAGAGGAAATGCAGCTTTTGCCCCACTAGGAGGAAGTGGTCGTGATGCCTTTACATTAGCTTCTTTCCCTGATGCAACAGGCACGAATGAGCATTTATTATTGGCAGGTAGAGGTTGGTACACTTATACACCTACTGATGGTTGGATACAAACTGCACAAACTTCAAACCCAAGTAACAATCGTTTCGTAGCAGCTCCTATTTATTGTGTTTATTGGGACGATGCAGATGCAAGCAATAACACTTTTTATGTAGGAACAGACAAGCAAATTATCCGTTCAACTGATGGTGGGCTTACTTTCTCTCAAAAAACCAAAGGTTTGGAAGCAGGATTTACCTTGTCTGTAGCAGCTGTTAGTGTAACTGTTACAGATAGTTTGGACAATACCGTAGTAAAAGAGCGTACTGATGGAATTTATGCAGGTACTACTAACAATGGGGTAATTTTTAACAAATTTTATAACCAAGATGTACCTTCTAAACAAGCTTTTGGTCGTATTCATACCACAAACTTTAGCGATGTTCAAACTTCTTACCTTTTCCCTGGTGCTATTGTAGCGCAATCAACAGGCGGTGATTTTGGTTTGCAACGTTCTGTAGATAGAGGAAAAGCCTTCGAGCAATTTTATAACTCTCCTTATGGTTTCCCTCAAGTAAAAGGAACAAAAGGAATGTCTTTCCCTTATGAGGCTTGTGGAAACGTAGCAGGTTGGAAAGCTATTTTCATTGACCGTAATCGTTCTTGCGACAAAGCAGGCGAAGCTGTTAACAATAACCCAAATAACGCACCTTCTCAATCTATTTTTGCAATGGATGAGTACATTCCTCAAGCCTTGATAGACAGTTTGAGCGGAAATGGTGCTTTTGCACAACAATATGAAGGGCATTGGAAAGATACCTTGCAAAGACTTCCTCATTATTTGTTTTATGGCTCAAAATCAAATGTTTGGATGGTAATGAACCCAGTAGGAAGCATTGACAAAAAATCTCCTTATTGGAATCGTATCACAGATGGCTTAATTACAGATGGTACAGAGTTCATTACTACTATGGCGGTTTCTCCTGATGGTTTGCATAATGTATATGTAGGAACTTCAAAAGGTAGAATGTTCAAAATTATGATGAACATTGATTTTGAAAAAGAAGTTAATAACCTTATTACAGCAGGAACAACAGATACTTTAAATGCGTATGATGCAAAATTAGGCGGTGCAAATGTTTCTGAATTAACAGCACATGCTGCTTATAAAGGAAAACGTTGGATGACTTCTATTGCGGTTGACCCAAGCAATACAAACAGAATGGTGGTAACTTATGCAGGTTTTGGCGATTTGGTAACGGCTACTGACATGGTATTCGTGGTAGAAAATGGCACTGCTACTCCATTAACAGGGGGAGCTAATTTAGCGCAAGTTCCTACTTATGTTGCTAAATTTGTGAAAGACAAAAACTCTGGCAAAATGTTGTTATATGTGGGCAATGAAAATGGTTTGTATTATACAGAAATTGACAACCTTAGCAGTGGTGCCGTAAACTGGGTAAAAGAAACCATGGGTGGCGAGTTGTTAAATACACCTGTTACAGATATTTTTGTAAGAGAGTTCAAAGCAACTGTCATCAACGAAATTACCAAACAATATACTTTGACTCCAGATAATACAATGTACGTTGCTTCTTTGGGTAAAGGCGTTTATTTCACTACTTCTTATAATGGTCGTGAAGGTTCTGCTGGAACAACTCCTGAAATCGCATCAACTTTTGCTTCTAACTTGTATCCAAATCCTACTCGCGGAAGCAATGAAGTAACAATTGAAACTACATTGCCTGAAAATGCTGTAGTTACGTATGAATTGATGACCGTGGAAGGAAAATCAATTTCTGCAATCGAAGCAAATTTAACTGTGGGTACACAAAGTATTGAACTTCTTACGAATGCTTTGGCAGAAGGAGTATATTTGGTGAAAATCACAGCAAAAGGCACAAGCCAAGTTTATACAACCACGAAAAAATTAGTAGTGGTAAAATAATTTCATAAAGAACTACCTTTTGGGGAAGTTTTCATGAGCTTATCTCAAGGTTCGGAACTCATCGCTGAGTTCCGAACTTTTTTATTAGCGCACCTTTTTTAAGTATCAAAATTGCCAAAAGAGAAACTTTGCGTAACTTTGTAGCGGAGACCAAACTTACATTTCCCCGCATATTATGGCGAATATTCTTTTATACTTTATTCTTGGAACAATTTGCATTAGTGCTGTCATTGTTTTGTCCTATTTTCTTGCACCTCATAAGCCCAATCCCGAAAAACTCACGACTTATGAGTGCGGCGAAGATGCCGTAGGTAATACAAAGGTTCAATTTAATATGCGCTTTTATGTGATTGGCTTGATTTTCTTGCTATTTGATGTAGAAATTTTGTTCCTTTTCCCTTGGTCGACTGTTTTTGCCGATGAACAACTTCTTAAAAATATTCCGAATTGGGGCATTTTTACCTTTATAGAAATGAGCCTTTTCGTCCTGATTCTGTTAGCAGGTTTGGTGTATGTTTGGGCAAAAGGTGACCTAGAATGGGCAAAACCTCAACCTATTGCTCCCCAAAAAATTAATCCTGTGCCTGATGCTTTGTATGAAAAAGTAAATGAACGTTACGGATAAACACATATAAAAAAGCGGTTTAGCCCTTAAATTTTCCCGTTTAAGCAATTTTATTTGATTCTTTAGCTTGAAGCATTTACCTTTGCTTCAAGCTAAAATTTTATTCAACACCATGAGAAAATATACAAGTATTACTACGCTTTTTTTAGTGTTTTTTTCTTTTCCTCTTTATAGCCAATGGAATACAAATATAACTCAAAATACGCCTATTTGTGTGGCAACAGCCAAGCAAGTCGACCCGCGTTTGGCAAGTGACGGAAAAGGGGGCGCTTACATTGCTTGGAAAGATTTTAGAAATGGCGCATCAAATCCTGATATTTTTATTCAACGCATTGATAAAAACGGAAATGTGATGTGGACACTTGATGGCGTACCGCTTTGCACACAATCTGCTGACCAAAGCACGCCTGCCATTATGTTAGACCCACAAAATGGGGCAATTGTTGCTTGGTCTGATTGGCGAAGCGGAATTGAACGCGATTTATACGCGCAAAAAATAGATTCTAACGGTGTCGTGCAATGGACTTTAGATGGGGCGATCGTTTCTGATAAACCCATTCGAGAACACAATGAAAAAGTAGCTTCTGACGAAAAAGGAGGAGTTTTTGTTTTGTGGGAGCAGCAAAGCGGCGGCTGGGACGTTTGGATACAAAGGTTAGATGGGGGAGGGCAACGAAAATTTGGAAATGGAGGTAAAGCAATTTGCTCGGTTAGTTCCAATAAAATTAATGGCAAATTGCAAAAAGACAATCGAAATGGTGTGTTTGCGGTGTGGCAAGATTTAAGAAATGGTTCAGATTATGATGTATATGCGCAACGCGTTTCTTATAATAGTATTTTTTATTGGAATAGCGCAGGTGTTCCTATTTGCACAGCTTCAGGAACGCAGGCAAATGTAAAGATTGACCCCGACACCATTGCAGATGGAATTTATATTACTTGGGTTGATGACAGAAATGGAAACAATGACATTTATGCACAACGCCTTGATTCTCTAGGAAATGTGATGTGGGGAACCAACGGTGTGCCTGTTTGTGCGGCAATGGGTAGCCAAAGCGCGCCAGATATTGTGAGCAATGCCTCGGTGGGCGGGGGAGTAATTGTTACGTGGAAAGATACAAGAAACGGAAACACTGACATTTATGTGCAAAAAATTTTGCCGAATGGAACACCTGAATGGACGCTTGATGGCGTTCCAGTTTGTACAACAACCGCAGCCCAACTCAATCCTAACATTGTTTCCGACAAAAAAGGGGGCGCGATTATCACGTGGCAGGACTCAATTAACAATAATTGGGACATTCGTACCCAAAGAATTGATGGAAATGGCTTGCCTGCTTGGACGATAGACGGCATAGATGTATCGCTTGCAACGGGTGCCCAAACAGGTCCCAAGCACGTTAGTGATGATATGGGCGGTGCGATTTATGTGTGGGAAGATGCCCGCACAGGCACTCGCGATTTGTACGCACATCATATCGAAGATACTACTTCTACCCTTTCTCTTATTCACGCAAATACGCCAATTGCATTAAGTTATTACCCTAATCCTTTTCACAATCAATTGCAGGTACACTATACTTTAACAAAACCAAGCCTAATTACACTTAGCCTTTACAACGCTTTAGGGCAAATGGTTTGGCAATCTCAAAGCCTACAAAATGAGGGAAGCCAGCAACAAGAAATAAAGGTAAAAAACCTCTCACTTGCTGCGGGAATCTATGTTCTCCAAGTAAAAAGTGATACTTTTGTAGCCAATTATAAGGTAATGAAAATAGACTAAGTATCAGTGGACAATTAACAGTAAACAGTTATCAGAAATAAAGCCTTGATTACCAAGTAAATATATTTTTGAAATTGGTAACTTATTTTGTTCGCATTACTAAGCGAGCTTTCCTCGTATAAATCAATATGCCAATAGCCAGTTTTCTTTCTTTTCCCCAAATTTCTGCGCAAAAATGGAATGAATTTATCGAAAATTCCCCGCAAGGAGGTGTTTTTGCTTTGTATGAATATGCTTCGATTGTAGCTGAAAATTGGCAGGTGGTTCTTGTAGAAGAAGGAGATAAATGGCTGGCGGTTATGCCTTTGTGTCTAAAAAAGAAATACTTTTTGTCTTATACTTTGCAGCCCATTTTTACGCAATATTGGGGCATTTTTTTTGCCAATGAGCTTTTTAAAACGCAATATGAAAAATACAGTTTTTACCAAAAGATACTACGTTTAATCCTCGAAAAAATTCCTTCCACTTATTTGTTTGTGCATCATTTTTCACCCAAATTTGACTACGCGCTGCCTTTTCATTGGGAAAAATATGAGCTAAAAACGCGCTATACCTATCAAATCGATTTACAAGAAATTGATATTCAGGAAATTTGGAAAAATATGGCAAATCCCTTACAACGTCAAATCAAGAAAGCGATTAAAAACCAACTTCAAGTAGAAGAAACAAACAACAGCGCAATGCTATTTCACTTTTTGGCAAATCAACCGAAAAACGTGTTGGGCGTTGAGAAAAAACATGAAACTACGTTTCAACAATTAACAGAATATTTGCTTTCTTCGGGGCATGGAAAATTGTTTCAAATAAAAAACAGAGAAGGCGAAATACGGGCAATTGCCTTATTTTCTTATTTTAACAAGCAAGTTGTCTATCATCTTGGACTTATTTCTCCAAACAATGAAGATAACAGTGTGATGGATTTTTTACTATGGAAAGCGATAGAATGGGCAAAAGAAAAAGAAGCAGAAGTGTTTGATTTTGAAGGTTCTATGATAGAAAACATTGAACGTTTTTTTCGAAAATTTGGCGCGAAACCTGTGCCTTATTTGCAAATAACCAAACGAAATTGGCGATTTTTCCTTGACTCATCCAAGTAAATAAGGGTTAAGGAAACCTAAAACGTAAATTCCATTTTGCATAAAACCAAATTTCCTCCTTTGCCTTGTGTTCGATGGAGGTTGGCTCACCATATTGCAAAAAGATGCGGCGGCGTTTGTCGGTAAGCGAAGGAAATCGTTGCTGGGCAATGCTACATTTTTCAAAAAATCGTTTGGCTTGTGCCTCATAATCATTGGGGTAAAGTTGCTGCCAAACCTGCCAAAGTGCTGCCTTTTTTTGCCCAGCATCAGCAATGACTAACAATTTTTTGACTGTATCGCTATTTGTAACATACTGCATTTCAGTGATATAAGCGTCTATATTTTCCCAAACATTTTTCCAGCCTTCCCATTCTCGTTCAAAAGTACAACTTTTTTCAGACAATAATTTGGTATCCGAATAAACCAAAATTTCGAGCAAGTATTTTCCCGTAGGCAAGTTCGTCAAATCAAAATCCCCAGTAAACACCATGCTATTTGATTCAAAATTCAACACACGATTGATTTGCCCCACCGAAAGATAGGTGGTAGCTTCGGGAATCTCGCTGCCTTGTGTTTCTTGATATAAAATTGCTCTAGCCGTCAAATTCTTTTCCGAAGAAATCAAAGCTTGATGAAAATACAACTTTTTTTGCCCCTCCGCCAAACGTGTTCCCAACATAGGTTTGGCTTCTGCCAAATGTTCAATGGGTTTTTCACTCAACAAAATATCCGCAGCATAAAAATCACTAGGGCTATTGCGGCAAGCATACAAATACGTGAATGTTTCTATTTCCCCCGTTTTAGGCTGAATACAATCCATTGTAAACACATAATTTCCACGCCCCAAGTGCAAAGAAAAAGTTTGAAAGTCCTGCACCTCACGCAAAGTCGCGTGAAAAACCTGCTGATTCGAGCCCTGCAATTTTGCCGAAATCTCCACCTCAACCTCCTCCTGCGTAGTGTTCTGGAAATAAACCTGCGTATCACTCCGCCCAATGCGCACATTTTTTACCTCCATTTGCCAAGAGGCAAAGGAGGGGAAAACAACCAAAGAAAAAAGAAGATATAAAATCGTAGGTTTGCTAAAAAAAATCATAAAATTGCCTTTTATAGAAGCCTTGACGCAAAGATACATTCTTTTCTTAAATTTCGCTAAAATAGGGAGCAGTTCGAATGTGCTTAACCCACCATGTCAAAAAATTCCCTAACTTTGCCCTTCAATCAAAAAATCGCAGGGCGACAAATGAAACAGTATAATCTTGGGGACATATTTTTCTTTTCGTTCATGGCTTTGGTGGGCTATGGGCTTTTTTTGTGGACTACGCCCTTGTTTGATTGGGACGAAATTAATTTTGCGGAGTCGGCGCGGGAAATGATTGCGAGTGGAAATTATTTTCAGGTACAGATTAATTTTCAGCCTTTTTGGGAAAAACCGCCACTTTTCTTTTGGATGCAGGTACTTGCAATGAAAGCCTTTGGTATCAATGAGTTTGCTGCGCGTTTTCCGAATGCGGTAATAGGCTTGTGTACGATTCTGAGTTTGTATTTTTTCGGTTGCCGTTTCAAAGACAGGCTATTTGGGCGATTGTTAGCCGCTTTGTATATGGGAGCTTTATTGCCTTCGGCTTATTTTAAATCAGGTATCATTGACCCCACCTTTAACTTCTTCATTTTCATGGGTTTGATTCATTTATTTGAGTTTGAAATCTTCCAAAAACAAGCCCCTGAACTTCGCCCCCTTGATGATTATCGCCCTTATTCCGCAGGGATTTTTATAGGCTTGGCTACCCTTACCAAAGGACCCGTAGCCATTTTAGTCGTGGCTTTGATTTATGTCATTTATAAGTTATTGTTTAACAGAAGCCTACCTTTATCCGCATGGGCAAAAGTAATTTTCGCCTGTTGCGTTATCATTATGGGCTGGTTTGGCATGGAAACGATGGTACACGGCACTTGGTTTGTCGAAACTTTTTTTAAATATCAAATTGAGTTATTCACAAAGCCCGTAGCCGAACACGGACAGCCTTTTTATTATCATTTTGTCGTGTTTCTTGCCCTCTGTTTTCCCTTATCAGCCTTCACTTTTCGGGCAATGTTTATGCGACAAGAGCGAATGGAGGACACGCATTTGCACCGCTTTATGGTAATTTGGTTTTGGGTGGTGATGATTTTATTTTCCCTTTCTACCACCAAAATTGTCCATTATTCCTCGCTTTTGTATTTCCCTGCGGCTTTTTTGACGGCACTTTATTTATACAAGGCAATTAAATATGAAACACGAGTAGCTTGGGAAACAAAGGCGATTTTTCTGCTTCAAGCCCTTATCTTAGGCATTTTGCCTGCCTGTATTAATGCACTTGCTACCCACGCGCAAAGCCTTTTGCAAGCCGTTGATGCACCAGATTTAGGTATGATTCGCATCAAAACGGATATTTTTACGATGGGAAATTTATCTATGCCTGTAGCATGGACAGGCTATGAATGGCTCATTGGGGCGATTTTCTTGGTCGGTTTGATATGGAATTTTCGCAACTTACACTTGAGAAGGTATATTTCTTTTGTGTATTTGCAAATGTTCTTGATGTTGTTCTTTTTGAATGGATTGTTTGCGGTAATTTTGCCGAAAGTTGCGCGTTATGCACAGGGTTCGCCGATGGATTTTTATGCCAAACTCAAGGGCAAAGATGTGTATTACCTGCCTGCCAATTACAAAAGTTATTTGCCTTATTTCTATGGTGAAGTGAAGCCCTACGAAAATAAAAATGCTTATAATCCTGATTGGCTCATTACAGGCGAGGTGGACAAAGATGTGTATATTTCTACCAAAAATATGCTAATTAACGAAGAATTTCAACGTTATTATCATCATTTCACCAAATTATATGAAGAAGGCGGCTTTGTTTTCTTTGTACGAAAAGTAAAAAAAGAACCCGAAAAGCAGGTAACAAGTAGATAAATCGCTACTTTTTAAAAAGAATATTCATACACTTTTGATGCTGTTTTTCTTGCCAAAAGTGCTGTTTTTACAGAAACCTTCGATAAATGTATGGCAAGTTTTATTTTACTTTTATTTTTTCCTTTGACATTTATAACCAACTTCCGCTAGTGTCTATTCGTAAATTTTTTTCAAATATTGGGTTAATGTTGCTGCTGAACCTTTTGGTAAAGCCGATCTATATGTTGATGGAAACGGCTGTGCAGAACAATGTAGGGCATGAGGCGTATGGCGATTATTCTGCGGCACTTTCTTTTGCCTTTATTTTGGTGTGGCTCGCTGATTGGGGCGTAAATCAACACACAACACAAAGCATTGCCCAAGATGCCTCAACTTTGAAACCCAAAATGCCTTATTTGCTTTCCCTAAAACTCAGCCTTACCTTTCTTTTTCCTTTATTGGTAGGTGTTTTTTCCTATCTATATTATCAATCAACATGGGGAGCAAGTGCAAATGAAAGTCAATGGAACATGATATATTTGGCTTTTTTGGGAGGAGTGATTATGTCGGCGACCAAACTAATGGAGTTTTATCGGAGCATTTTTCAAGCCTTACAAGCCTTTAAAATTGATAGTTTTGCCTCCGTGTTAGAGCGTTTTTTGTTGATTGCGGGCGTAGGCATTTTGCTCTATTTCGGTATTAATATTTACAGTTTTGTCTATTTGCGTATTTTCTGTTTGGTCTTATGCTGCCTTATCTTTGCTGTGGGCTTGCGCAAAATTTCGGACACACATTTACCTAAATGGAATTGGCAAGAGAAAAAACAGATTTTAAAAGCGAGTTTTCCTTTTGCGATGATTATGTTTTTGTACTCTGCGAATGATAAAATAGACCAATTACTGTTAAAAGAACTCAAAGGAAGCGCAGAAACGGGCTTGTATGCCGCAGCTTACCGCTTTTTAGATGCCTCTTCCAATTATTTGTGGATTATTTTGCCCTTATTTTTTGCTCGTTTTGCCTATTTTCATGCCAATAAAGTCGAAAAGGAACGCTTGCTTTATGCAGGTCAAATTGTTACCGCTTTACCTTTGATGTTTTTGTCTTTGTTCGTACATTTTTATGGAGGAAAATTTTTGTTTTTATTCAAAGGAAGTACGGGCGAAGAAATTATGGTGATTTTGAGTTGCTTAAAAGTGCTATTTTATTCTAGTTTTGTGGGGGGAATGTTTGCCATTTTTAGTACTTTACTCACTTCTACGGGACATGAGCGTTTTGTAAATAAAATTATCATCGCAGGAATTATCATCAATGTTGTTTCTAACTTAATTTTTGTCCCTCAATACGGCTGCATTGCTGCGGCTTGGAACACCTTGATTAATAATCTCTTCCTTTGCTTGTGCGAAATTATATACCTTCAATTCAAAACAGACATTCGCGTTCCATATTGGCAATCCTTCAAACTCTTACTACTCGCTTTTTTTGCCTACATTACCTTTTTTCTGCTCTATGACACAAGCCATTGGTTAATAGTAAGTGGTATCGTTGGGTTAAGTTACCTGTTGGTTGCTTTCCTGCTCAAACTTTTGCCTAGTCCCAAAGCTTTGATGGAGATTTTCAAGAAACCTGCGCAGGAATAAAGAGGATTTGCCGCAGTTATCTAGGCAATTTTAGTTATCTTTGTATTTCATCAAATTTTTTATGCAAACAAGTTACCGAATCCAACTCCCTCAATTCGAAGGCCCTTTTGATTTGTTGCTCTTTTTTATTGAGCGCGATGAGTTGGACATTCAAGACATTCCGATTTCGCAGTTGACAAATGATTTTCTGGCATATCTTCATCAGTTGGAAAGTATGAACATGGAAGTTGCCTCCGAATTTATTTTGGTGGCGGGAACGCTCATGCGTATCAAAGCCAAAATGTTGCTTCCTCGTCCCGAAATTAACGAAAAAGGGGAAGAAGTTGACCCAAGAGATGAGCTTGTAAGGCGTTTGTTGGAATATAGAAAATATAAATCTGTGATAGACGATTTGGTGAG
>JBJXHA010000153.1:0-3792 GCA_046160275.1 Bacteroidia bacterium
ACAGAAACAAGCGTGTCCAAAATATGATAATTTTTGTCAATACTTTGAATGGTATCTGCCAAATCTTCGGCGGTAAGTTGTTCATCTTCAAGGATAAGAATGTTCATTTTTTCGATTTTATGCTTTGATGAGGGGGATTTTTACCCAAAAACAACCTGCCTCTTGTTGAATAATGACCTCATATTCACTTGCCAAAAGGCGATAACGTTGTTGCAAATTACTTAGCCCAATATTTGTGCCTTTTTCGGGCTGAGGCTTGGGTCTAAACGTATTTTTTACGACCAAATAGTCTTCTTTTTCGCTAAAAATAAAAATTTCCAAAGGCTGTTCTTGGCTAAATACATTGTGTTTGGTCGCATTTTCAACCAATGTTAATAGGCTTAAATAAGGAAGTTTTGTCTGTGATTTTATGTCTGATGAGAGCGAAATGTTTGTATGAATACTTTGGGCAAAACGCGTGTTTTGTAGCATTAAATAATGCTGAACAATTTCCATTTCGGCTTCCACAGACACTAAGGCTTGGTGATGTGTAGAAAGTGTTGAGCGTAACAACTGCGAAAGTTGAACTACATAATTTTCAGCGACCAAGGGTTGTTTTTTAATAAGGGATTTGAGCGTAGCAAGGGCATTAAACAGAAAATGAGGTTGGAGTTGATGCTGTAATTGCAAATGTTTTGCCTCGATGCTTAACCTTCTAAGTTCTTCATTTTCAATGCGCGTTTGCGTTTCTTTGTACCTTAACACAATCAATTCAAGCATAATTAACACGACAAAATTAGTAGCCAAAATGCCTAAAACTGGAAAAAAAGGGAGTACAGGGTGCTCTATTTCGGCGGGAGCAAAAGTATAGGATAGCAAAAAATGTAAACCCCTAACGATGATAAAAATACTGGGTACAGCAAGCAGCGAGGATACAAAATAACGCACTCGATGATGGGTGTATTGGGGATAATGGGTTTCAAATTTATGAAATAAAACGAAGTTCATTGCCCAAAGGCTGAGAACTGCCAAAGACATCATAAGCATAGCCCTTATCAAGTTAAAATCTTGATTGGGCAGGAACTCTTTTTTTACGCCAACCACTTGTACAAAATAGAGCGGCAATGCTGAAAACGCGCCAATTAAAGGAGCCGTAAGCAAGGCATTTTTGAGAATATCTTGTGTGCGTGTTTGCATAAATTTGAATGAATAAGGAGATGTTATGTGGTTTACATCATGTTCAGGTAGGGGCTGGGCATTGCCCAGTCCCTACCTGAACATGATGTAACTAGCTTTACTTTTGATAAAAAAGTAAGCCACGTTGAAAACAAAAGAACTAACAATTACTGCACAACTGCCGTAACAGACTGCCGACTTTGTGCCGAAAAATAGCCCATCGCGCCATTTGACCAGTTGCTTGTAGGATTTGCAGGAGTTGTTCCGCCACCGGGTCCTGTGCCTACGCTTGCATTTAATTCATATAAATATTGATAAATATTTTTGTCAATATTCAACATATCTACGCGCAAAAGGTCTCCTTTTTTGATTTGCACGCCAAAACTAAACAACGGTTGCTGATTTGGAACGCCATTAATAATATTGTCATTTCTAACAATCAGGCTTTTGTCCTCTTCGCCATTCACCGTTTGAATAAAACGATAATTATTTTGCGCATCGGCAGGGTCAAGAAATAACGGAAGCGCGATATAAGAAGTATCTCCACCTTGCCCACCTTGCGGAGGAGGTCCAAAACCGCCCACTTGTTCAATAAACCTAATGCCTGCAAACGGAACGGGTGCGGGAAGCGTACTTTTGGCGGTAAAGGTTTGATTTTCAGATGTTACAGTTAAGGTATAAGTGCGACCTACTACCCCTGTGAAATTTTGCGTTTGATAGATTCCGTCTGCAACTTCGCTTAAGGTTTCGCTATTTCCTGCATCATCAGCCAAAACAACCGTAGCTGCTTTTACATTCGGATAAATACTCGCCTCGTCAAAATTTACCGTTTTTTGAACGGTAACAGTTTGAACGGAGGTGTCGTTATTGAGTTCACCCACAATGACAAATTTGGGGTCAGTACTATTCAAATCTATTTTGATTTCCTTTTCACAAGACGTAAAAAAGGCAAGAAAAGGAAGGAGAAAAATAAGATGCTTATTCATAATAATGGAGAATTGAGAATGAAAAATGGAGAATGGGAAAATTCAAAAGAACTGAGAGTCTGTTTAAATGTTAGCTAATTGATTATCTATACCCTAGATTTCAATGCAGCAGCATCTACACAGTTGCTTGTGAAAGTGTTGGTTGTGTAGATGCTGCTGCATTGAGAATAAGAAGCGGCTAGTCTATCAATTAAAATTTAAAATTATACGTTACACTCGGCACCCATCTAAACAAAGAAGTTTGAATGGCAACTGTTTTATTGGGGTCGCTTTCGCTTTGTTCAAAAGTGATCGTATAAGCATTTTCGCGCCCATAAGCGTTGTATAAACTAAAATTCCATGAATCTTGGTAGCGTTTTTTGCGATTACTTTCGTAAGTAGCTCCCAAGTCTAAGCGATGATAAGCAGGCATACGGTAGCCATTTCTTTCGGTATAAACATAAACGGTATTGCCGTTGATGTTGTATTTTCCACTCGGAAAGGTAACGGCATTGCCTGTATAATAGACAAATGTACCTGCCAATGACCATTTTGGCGAAAGTTGATACATTGCCACGAGCGAAAGATCGTGGGTTCTGTCTTGTTTCGCAGGATACCAATTTCCGCTGTTGATGCCACCAATTTGTCTTTCTGTACGCGAAAGGGTGTAACTGAACCAACCCGTAAATTTACCTGTTTTCTTTTTAAACAAAAATTCCAAACCATAAGCGCGCCCTACCCCAAATAATAACTCACTTTCTACATCAGGGGCAGTGTTAATGTCGGCACCATTTTTATAATCTACTTGGTTTTGCATGGTTTTATAATAGGTTTCCACGCTCATTTCAAAGCGATTTTGGGAAAAGTTTTGAAAATAACCTACTGCAAACTGGTCGCTAATTTCAGGCTTAACATTATAAGTATCGCCAATCCATTGGTCAGTTGGGCTAGTAGTGGTGGAGTTACTCAATAAATGTAGATTTTGTGTATTTCGCGCATAAGCGGCTTTCAAACTAATCGCTTCATTTAACAAATAACTCATGCTCAAACGTGGCTCTAAATTAAAATAAGTTTTACCGATTTCATTTGCTTTTAGCACAACACTATCCGTTAACATTCCTTTCTCATAGCGATTATAAGTACCTGCGCCCAAAAGACTGTAACTAGACAAACGCAAACCGTAATCAAAATTCAAGCGGCGAGTAGGGGAGTAGCTATTATTGACATAAACGGCATTTTCCCAGCCAAAACGGTCATCTTTGTCTGCCGCAGGAATACTATCTCCCTCAAAGCGGCTAGGGCGAATGGTGTGATGAATGCTATTTACCCCAAAACGCCAAGAATTTTTTGCATTAGGGAAAAATTGAAATTCTTGTTTTACGTTCCAATCCTTAATTTGTGAGTTGATATTGAAGGAGTTACCGCCTCCCGTAATTTTGATGTTATAATCGTAATCGCTATAAATCACCGAAGTATTAGAAAATAATTTAGGATTGATAATGCTATTCCAGCGCAAAGTTCCTGTTTTATTTCCCCAGTTAATGCCAAACCTATCGCCTACACCTAAGACATCGCGCCCAAAATAACCCGACAAAAATAAACGATTATTTTCATTGATGCGGTAGTTCATTTTGGCATTCAAATCATAAAAATACAACTTATTGTCTTTAAA
>JBJXHA010000154.1:0-3251 GCA_046160275.1 Bacteroidia bacterium
ATTACAGGTAAACCCTACCTCGTATTTACCCAAAAAAGTTTCTTTTTTAGTGCGTATGAAGTTGAAATTTTAGCAACGGCAGATGCACTTTCGCAAGATGTTTGGGAAATGCTCCTACCTTTAGGAATATATTTAATTGTGATGGAAAAAGGAAAAGGAAAAAAGTAATCTCTTTTGGGCATTACTGTTTGGATAAACCTAAGTATGTCCCAAAGTTTAAAAATAACTTGTATCTTTGTGTTATTATTTTAGAAAAATATGACGCGCTATCTTTTTCTTTGTTTCTTTCTTACTTCTGCTTTATTTGCTGCTGCCCAAGCTCCCAAAGATTCCCTTTATGAGCGAAAAGAAGCCATGAGTATAGGTGCATCTTTGACTACAAGAGGGGGATTAATAGAGGGTCGCTGGGCATTTGGTATGAAAAAATATCAATACTTGTTAGTGCTTGATGCAGCCCTAGTAAAAAGCATGAAAGAGGAGAAAATTCGTTCTTGGTATGCCCCCCAACGAATTGGTAGCGATTATTACTTCGGAAAACTCAACCGCGTAACGATGATTGCTCCTACTTTTGGCATTAGTCGAAATATTTTCCCTGCAAATCATTACAATAAAATCAATGCCCGCGCTGATATAAGCGCAGGTCCTGCATTTGCTTTGCTTCGCCCCTACTTTGTCAACATTAATACGGGAGGAGCAGTGGTAGAGGAAAGCGAACTGCCCAACAGTGCGCAATATAGTTACGAGCAAATTGTGGGGGAAGTAAGTCCCTTCAAAAAACTTTCCACAAGGCAGACCGTTATTGGCTTAAGTATAAGGACAGCCTTACAATTGAACCTAACAAGAATGAGTAGCAACATTACAGCTGTTCAAGTAGGCTTAAATTTAGATGCCTTTGCGAAACCACTTCCCATTATGGCAACCGAGAAAAACGCCTCTGTTTTACTGACAGCTTGTATTGGCATGACTTGGGGCAAACGTTGGTAAACAGACTCATTCCTTCCATTCTCTCAGAAGATTCTTTTTGAATAAGCCAATAAATAAAACAAACACTTCCTATCTTTGCGCCAAATTCATGGTGTATGCTTCTTTTTGTTGCCTATTTTTTGTTGTTTATTTATTGCGCAGCCTTGACGCTCATTCTTTTGTATAGTCTAGGTTTGTTGCATTTATTGGTCAGTTTTTGGAAAAACAGAAAACAAGCAAATTATGTTTTACCGCAGCTTGCATTAAGTTCTGAAGAACATTTGCCCTTTGTTACCATTCAACTCCCCATTTACAATGAATTGTATGTGGTGGAAAGGTTGTTAGAGGTGGTAGTGAAAATCAATTATCCTCCCGAAAAATTAGAAATCCAAGTATTAGATGATTCGACAGATGCCACCTTCGAATTGCTTGCGAAATGTGTGGCGAAATACCAAGCGCAAGGGATTCCTATTCAGCATTTGCATCGTACCAACCGCATCGGCTTCAAAGCGGGGGCTTTGGCAGAGGCGATGCCCTTCGTAAAAGGCGAGTTTATTGCCATTTTTGATGCTGATTTTGTACCTCGCGCCGATTTTTTGCAAAAAATGTTGCCTTATTTTGAAACGGAAAAGGTGGCAATGGTACAAACACGCTGGGAGCATTTGAATCAAAATTATTCGATTTTTACGCAAATTCAAGCGTTTCATTTAGATGCGCATTTTGCCGTAGAACAATTTGCAAGATGTCATAGCAATTATTTTATGAATTTCAATGGAACGGCAGGCATTTGGCGAAAATCCGCCATTATTGACGCGGGCGGTTGGCAACATGATACCATTACCGAAGATTTGGATTTGAGTTATCGCGCACGATTGAAAGGTTGGAAATTGCAATATGTTGATGACATTGGCGCGCCTGCCGAATTACCAATGCCGATGACGGCAATTAAATCGCAACAATTTCGCTGGATGAAAGGTGGTGCGGAAGTAGCACGCAAAATGTTAAAAAAAGTCTGGTTTTCTGATGTGTCTTTTTTCGCAAAATGGCACGCAACGCAGCATTTATTGGGAAGTTCTTTGTTTATTTTTTCATTGCTTGCAGGTGTTTCAAGTGTTCCCTTGCTGTTCTTTTGCAATTTGTATCCGCTTGAAATTCAGGCTTATTTGAATTATGGAAAGAGTTTTCAAGCGAGTTTTGTCTGCATTTTCCTCTTTTATTTTGTGGCAATTACGACCAGAGAAAAGTCTTTTGTTAAAGGATTCATTCGAATCATAAAATATTACCTCCCTTTTTTGACGATCCTCATGGGCTTGTCTTTTCACAATGCAAGGGCGGCTTATTTGGGTTTAATTGGTAAAAAATCTGCTTTCATTCGCACACCCAAGTTCCAAGTTTCTCAAAAAACAGGCGATTGGAAAGGGAAACATTATTTGCAAAAGAAAGTACCTAGCACGCTTTACGCAGAAATGTTCTTTTGTTTATATTATGCAACTGGGCTTTTCCTTGCCTTTTTTACGCAGAACTTTCTCTTATTTCCTTTTCATTTGATGAATTGCGTAGGCTTTGGTATTATTGCATTTTTTTCGTGGAAACATACGAGGCAATAGAGAGTGAATAATGAATAGTGGATAGTGAATAATTGGAATATGGTTAATCCTTTGTTTATTAAACTTTTGATTTTTTGTTGATGGTACTAACTTCGGTATAAGTTTGGACACTCAATGCTGAATACAACGAAAAGACTGTACTAGCAAAATTCATTAAAGTTTTGTATATCTTGATATTAAGGGGAGTAATTTAACTAAATATTTGTGCGAAACCTTCTTTTTAGAAAGAAAAGCAATGAAAACGCACTAAGAGATACTAACATATTTTTCTTTTCGAAAAATATTAGTATCTTTGTATTTGTGAATCTCAATTTCACAAAATAAATTTATGCCTATGGCAAAAAGAAAATCTAAACCACCCGATAAATCTAAGTGGTGGCTAATCGTTAATAACCTCCCACCAGAGTTGATTAAAATTATCCTCTTGGTATTGGTTGAGGTTATTTTGAAAGAATGGTTTAATAATTTATTCTAATCACCATTCTTTACCTCTAAAGTGTGCTCTCCTTCTGACCAAGGGGGGCTCACTATTTTTAACAATACAAAGGTAGGAACTTAGTTTGGTATTTGCAAATTTATTTGAAAGTTTTTTAAAATTTATATTAGAATTTATATTAGAATATGTTTTGAAATAAATAAGAAAACGCTAGGTGTTCTGTGGTATATAAATTCAGAAGAATC
>JBJXHA010000155.1:0-2771 GCA_046160275.1 Bacteroidia bacterium
AGAGGCTTCTAACTTGTTCCGAACCGCTACACCTGCCGCAGAACCAACCACAAGCATACTGCCACCTGTACCTGCGCAAAACGATAGCAAATACCAAAAAGAAGTATCGGTTTCATAACCAGGCATCGAAGTATTATACATTCCCTGTACAGTGGCGACAAGTGCAACGTTATCCATTACAGAAGATACAAAACCAATAATCAGGTTAATAAGTGGTTGCTGAATAATATCGTGATAAAAATAAGTGCTTAAACCCAAAGCAATAATCAAAAAAGCAAAAGGCTTTATTGTTTTTCGAGCAATATAAACAAACGCACTCAAAATAAGACCTAGGATACCCAACAAATAAGCAATTGGTAAATCAGAAAGGATTTTACCCAAATTTTGTAAAATATGCTGTTCTTTAAGTGCCGACACCGCCAATAAAATACCTAAGAAAAACAAAGGCGTTTCCCATTCTAAGCGAGCAAAAGCACTTTTGATGTCGAGTATCGTATATTGTTCGTTTTCAGAAAGAGTTTGATTAAGCAATGCAATCTTTTGTTGCGACCAAGCCACTACTACCCAAAGTACACAAAATGCTGCACCTGCACCAATCATAGGCGGCAATCCAAAATAACCTTTCAAGATTGGCACGACCAAAAGCATGGCAAGTAAGGCTGTCAAAATAACAAGGCGGGTATGAGCAAAAGGAATTTTATTATCGTGATGTTTTTCTTCAATTTTGGCGATGATAGTTTCATTTTTGTTCGCAAGGCAATAAACCGCAAGTGGCACAACTATACTAATCAAACTTGGAAGGAATAAGGCAGCAATCGTTTTCATAAAAGTAATCTGTCCACCAGCCCAAAGTTGTGTTGTCGTAATCTCTCCAATCGGCGAAAAAGTACCTCCTGCATTAGCAGCAACTGCACCACCAAAAAAGGCGAGAAAGTACAATAGTTTTTTATCATCAATAATTTGCCCAACAGCAACCGTAATAATCAAGGCGGCAGTAACATTGTCAATAACCGAAGCCAAAAAGAAAGAAGTTATTGAAACAATACAAAGTAAATGATTGAAATAAAGCGAATTGGTATCAATTTCTGTTTTTTTATCAAAACCAAATGCAATGCTAATTTTTTTTCTTAACCCAACATCATCTTTACTTGCAATGACTTTGAAAAAATACGTAAGCCGTTGAAAACCATTGTATTCTTTAACGACTTCGACAATCAGCAAAGCAAAAATCAAGAAAAAAACAATATTGGCAGTATCGCCCAACTGATGATAAAAAGCATCTGTATCAAAATGTTGTCCGCTATAAAAGTAGCGCAACGCCACCAATAGCCAACACGTCACGGCAGTCAAAAACGAAGCCAATAAGCTATCAATTATTTTGCTCCCAAAAGCAATCAAAAAAAAGCCAATCAGGAATGCTCCTAAAATTGGCCATTGTAAAATATCTAAATCCATAATCTATAAAATTTATTTTAGTTTTCTCCTAATCTAACGCAAAGATAGGTACAAAAATATTTGTTTATCAAGTCTTGGAAATCAACAACCTTTAAAGTGTTTTTTATAAAACACATAATTAACTGATTAATAGATTTTTGTAATTTTAAAATAATAAAAGCAGTTTAAATTTTTGTATAATATTATACAGAGAATTGAGTTAAAGCTAACGTATATTAGTTTTTTACAAAAATACCATTTTCATAGTTAAATTATTAGCGTTATTTGACGGTCATTGTTGCTTATTTCAAAACAAATACTTACTTTTGCTTTCTTAAACATATTTTTTATGCAAAAAGACATAGATATTTCATTAGCTCGTGATTCCAAAGAAGTTTCACGCACAGCACAAGCAGCAGCCTTCAAAGCCAACCTTTCAGTAGTAATACTGCAAAAAGGGAAAGTAGTAGAAGTTGCAAAAGACGGTCATACTATCGTCAGAGAGATAGCCGCCATCAGCCGCAAAAAAAGAGTAATCAACAAGAGAAAATTTAGCCTAAAATAACCGTGAAAAAACGAATAAGAGTTATCGCAGGTCCCAACGGTTCGGGCAAATCGTCGTATATCCACAAAGTACTCGCCGCGGAAGGCGTGAACCTTGGCATTTACGTGAATGCCGATGACATAGAAAAAACATTGAAAGACAACGGAGCTTTTACTTTTGATATTTTTGGGCTAAACTTGACCAAAGAAATCATCTTGACAGAACTTTTAAAATCATCTTTCTTGGAAAAAATTGACCAAAAAGTATTTTTCGATGCCATTCAAGTTTCAGACAATCAAATAACTATGCTCCAAAACAGCATCAACTCCTACGTTGCCGCCATGATAGCCGACATTTCTCGACAATACTTGCTACGCACAGAGCAATCTTTCACATTTGAAACAGTAATGTCTGACAAGAGCAAACTTGAATTTTTACAAAAAGCAAAATCACAAGGATTTCGCATCTACTTATATTTTGTCACAACCGAAACGCCACTAATCAACATTGCCCGAGTAAAAAACAGAGTAGAAACAGGCGGTCACAACGTCAGCGAAGACAAAATCCAACAACGCTACTACCGCACCATGAACCTACTTTTTGATGCCGTAACCATTAGCGACAGAGCCTTTTTATTCGACAACAGCAATGAATTTACATTCGTCGCAGCCATCGAAAATGGCGAACAAGTAACCATAGAAGTAGAAGACGACCAAATTCCCAATTGGTTCATAGACTATATCGAAGAAAAAGTAAAACCAAACGAATAATACAAATATCGTAGGAGCAATCC
>JBJXHA010000156.1:0-4563 GCA_046160275.1 Bacteroidia bacterium
TAAAAAATATTCTGCAATAAATAAAAATTAACTTTAACTTACTTCTATTGCACAACTTTTTCCCTTTATTGCACGTTATAATATTATTATTGTATAACATATTAACTTAATTGTAAATTTTATGGCTTATTATTTTCCTGCTTCTCAATCTCATGCGCTTCAATATGCACGTACTTTGGTACAAGTTGTAACCCAAAAGCTATTGGCGTTTTATACTTTTGATATGCAACGGTTTACTGCACAGTTTTTAATGGATTTTAGCCTTGCGATTAATGAGGCAGTGAATGTGCAAGATGATGAAACGGTGCTTGACCAACAAAGTATTAAAACCCAAGAGGTTGAGGATATGATGGTGCAAGCGCGGAAACAATTTCAAGAATTAAAGTACTTTGTGCAAAAAACCTTTCCTAACAATGCAAATGTGTGGAATAAATTTGGTTTTGACGACTACAATGACGTGCGGGCAAATGCCGTAAAAATGATTCCTTTTTTGCTCAAAGTGTATAAAGTTGCCGATGAAAATCGCGCTGCGTGGAATGTTCAAGGTTGCCATGATGCACGAATAGATGCTTTTAATACTGCCTATCAAGCCTTGATTCATGCTGTTACCGAGCAAGACCTTAGCAAAAATGACCGCCCTGTCATTACGCAAGCAAGGCGCAAAGCATTGGATTTTTTGTTTGATAATTTTGTTACGCCTGTGCGTGAGGTAGGTAAATTGATTTATGCCGAAGATGCTGCGATGTATGCGCAATTTTTATTGCCTAAACGCAATTCTAACGCAAGTAACAACGATACACCGATTGCACCCAATACGCAATCTGCTGTATTTCAAGACGTTTCCCCTTCGGCAACGCTTGAAATCAAAAATACAGGTAATAGTCCCCTTACGGCTTATATTGCCCCCAATGAAACTACCCCTGCTCCTTCAAATGCCCTCATTATTGCACCGAATAGCACAGAAATCATTGCTGCACAACAAATTACCGTTGGTGCAGGGACAGTTTTGGTGATTTGGAATCCCTCGAATGTGGCGGGGAGTTATGTGGTAACGGAATTGGAGGAATAGATAGGTATGGGTTGTATTTGCGCGTTTGGGGTTGTATTTGCGCGTTTGGGGTTGTATTTCCGCGTTTGGTGAGGACACCAAACGCGGAATAGAGATGAAACATAGTAAGAAACCCGTACACCCTATTGTTTTTTTCCTTTTATTTGCATTACTAAAACACAGTAATATGAAAACATCTCTTTCTATCTTATTTATTAGCTTTCTGCTCCCATATTTCTTACCTGCTCAATGCAACGAAAAGATGTTTAGTAGCGCAATGCACCGTGCCGATAGCTGCGAAAAAGCAGGCAACTATGCACTCGCGTTCAAAAAATACAAATCCGCAGCAGGGGACTGCCCCGAAAAAACAGCGGAAGCCGAAGGGGCTATCGTAAAGCTCTTTGCTACTATCAACAAACTAAGAGAAGATGCCGAAACTGCGAAAACAGCACTCGACGACAAACTGCAAAAAATCAAACGAGCGAATGAAGGCTTAGTATCGCCCTTGATAAACCTCTTTGATGGATTTGTAAATGACACAGACTACGAAGCTGCAAAAGACATTCTCGAAAAAGCGGTAGCAATAGACAGACAACTGAACTATGCAGGGAAAGAAACCTTTACCTACGCCTATTTGCAACTTATCTATTATCATACAGAATGTGGTAGGGAAAATAGTACTGCCTCGCACAAGAAACATATACGAATGGCAACACAACTTAGCAAAGCCATGCTGCTATATAGAGAAGAAAAAAACAAGCTCTACACAAGTGGCGATACTTTGCAATACTTACAAACGGTCTTGAAAGAATATGTCAAAACAGAGGATTTGAAGAACCTACACAACTGCTATTATCCCAACATGATAAAATTAGAAGGAGGTACTTTTGAAATGGCAGAAAACTATAATGTTTCTCTTTCTGACTACGAAATAGCCCAAACAGAAGTAACGGTACATCAATACTTGATGTTTTGTGAGAAAAGCGGCTACCAAAAACCCGAACCGCCTTCCTGGGGTTTTCGAGGCGACAACCCCGTAGTGAATGTCTCTTGGGGAGATGCAGCAGCTTATAGCAACTGGCTTACGAAACAAGAAAATGCTGATAATTCTCCCGTTTACACCTTGGAAGGAAATACAGAATGGGATTATAAAAAATCGGGCGATTATGGTATTGCAAAAACAATCAAAAGGACAAACAAAACAAGCAAAGGCTACCGCCTACCTACGGAAGCCGAATGGCAATTTGCGGCATCGGGCGGCAAAAATGGAATAAGTAAAGGCTATGAATATGCAGGTAGTGATAGCTTAAATGAAGTAGCATGGAATACAAACAATTCCGAAGGACATACTAAATCAGTAAAAACCAGAAAGTCCAACGACCTTGGACTTTACGATATGAGTGGAAACGCATGGGAATGGTGTCAGGATTGGTATAAGGCTTACCCAAATGATGCGCCCGTCGCCGCCCCCCTCGGCGACCCATGTTCGGATATATCGGGCGTTTTCCGTGTGGTGCGTGGGGGCGGTTGGGTCGTCGTCACAGACCGCTGTCGTGTCGTGCACCGTAGCAACAGCGACCCGAGCATCCGTTTCTACAACTGCGGTTTCCGTCCCGCCAGGACTTTGTAAATTTTTGGATTTTTACTTTTTTACCTTTTGGAAAGGAAAATTTTTGAACCGTATAGGTGCTTGATACGCACTTATACGGTTTTTTTAGTTTTTATCTTGGGAGTACGGGCTTCAGCCCGTATTTGCCCCTAAAAAAAACGGACTAAAGTTCGTACTCCCCAAAATTTTTATAAAAAAATGTTGAGATATAGAAATTTTTTTATATTTGTGCCTATATATAGGAACATGTACAATCGTATATATACCAAAGATATCCGAAGGATATATCCAAATTTATATATATATATATAGGGTGTATATATAGCAAAACGAAGCGCCATGCAAATACAAATCTTCACTTTGCCTTTTGATGCAAGCAAACAAACCTTCTTTGATGAGGAAATACAAAAATTTTGTCTCAACAAGAAAGTATATGATATACAGACACAGTTTTTTCCCCCAAGTTCCGTAAAGTGTTAAGCGAAGCGACACTTTACGGCAATAATCAGTTGAAGTCTCCCGACTTCAACTGATTATTGCCAAAAGTAACCTTATTTTCAAAACAAATCCTATATTTGCCGCATCAAAACACATACAACAATATGGGAAGTGGTTCATACAAATTCTATGACGAAAACGGCTTATACTTCATTACTTTTGCGACAGTACAATGGGTAGATGCTTTTACTCGTTCAGAATATGCAGAAATTATATTAGAAAGCCTTCGTTTTTGTCAAAAAGAAAAAGGTTTAGTGATTCATGCGTGGTGTATTATGAGCAATCATTTGCATCTTATTATTTCTCGGAAAGGGGAAAATAGCTTGTCGGAAATATTACGAGATTTCAAAAAATTCACTTCTTCTCAAATCTTGAAACGAATACAAGAAATCCCTGAAAGTCGTAAGAATTGGATGCTATGGATTTTTAGAAGTGCTGGCGAACATAATCCCAATAATACGAATTTTCAGTTTTGGCAACAAGATAATCATCCTGAAATATTGGAAAGCCAAGCATTTATTCGTCAAAAAATGAATTATTTGCATGAAAATCCAGTAAAAGCAGGAATTGTATTTGAAGCACAAGGTTATCGTTATAGTAGTGCAATTGATTATGCTGGGGGGAAAGGTTTGTTGGAGGTTGTTTTGTTGGATTAGGAAGGGTTGAGGTTAAAATCAGTCGAAGTCAGGAGACTTCGACTGATTTTAACCGTTAAGTGCCTTGCTTCGCAAGAACACTTAACGGAACGGGCTTGCAGGGCGAATATTTTTACCGACTACCCTGAATAGTGCAAGCGAAAGCGGTAGTCGGTCTAAATCAACCTATTCCAACTTATATTTCTGCCCCAACTCCCTCAATTCCTTGCTATCAGCGTGCTTTTCAATCGCAGCTTTATACTTTGCCTTTGCAGATTCCATTTCCTCTGCTTCAATAGCCGTTTTAATGCCCTCTATCAAAGGTTTCAATTCTGCTTTTTTTGTAGCTTCTTCAGCAGCAATGTTATCTTGAAGGCTTTTCTTGGCGTTTTCTTTTTCTTTGATGGCTTCTTTTGTTTTTGCTTCGGCATTGGCTTTTTCGATTTTTGTTAGCGAATCTGCTCGTAATGCCACTCTTGTTTTTGCTTCGGCGTTCGCTTTTTCTACTTTTGCAAGAGAATCAGAATGTAATGCCTCAAATGTTTTCTGTTCTGCTTCTTTTGTTTTTGCTTGTGCCACTTTTGTCGCTTCATCTGCCTCATTTTTTTTCAGCAATGCAAAAACAACCCCGCCTATCGCTAACAATAAAGCCACAACAGCGAACGCCAACAACAGCTGCACGGTTCGCAACTGCTTTTGGGCTTTTTCTTTTTCACTCCTGTCTTTTGCGGCTTGTGCAGCTAACAATTCTTTTTCCTCTATTGCCTTGCGTT
>JBJXHA010000157.1:0-5714 GCA_046160275.1 Bacteroidia bacterium
AGTACCGTTTTGATTTGCTACTATTATCACCGCTATTCGATGGAAGCAATTGCAGAAGAATTGGGTTATAAAAATGATTTGGTGGCGAAGAAAAAGAAATACGAATGTTTGCAAAAAATGAAGAAAATTGCAGAGACAGGCAACCTAAACGCTGATGATTTGCTTCAATAGTTGATAGGGGAAAGACAGTGAACAATTAACAGTTATCAGAAATAAAGATTTGACTATCACGTAAATATATTTTTGAAAGCGTAACTTATATTGAACTAGATTCCACTGAGCTTGCCTAAGTTTCGAAATATTTTGTTCACATTACTATTATTAAAGTTAAATTATTGATTGTTAAGCAATGGTTTAATTTTATTATCTCTCATTTTTACTGATAATTGATAACTGTTTTATCTGATAACTGAATAAATATTATGGAACGCTTAGAATTAATTGAACGTTATGCAGAAGGGCAAATGCAAGGGACAGAGCTTGCCACCTTCACAAAGGAATTGGAAAATGACGCTACCCTACGTCAAGAACTAAAGGAATACAAGGACTTGGTTGGCGGTATTAGGTTACATGGGCAGCAAAATTTTATGAACATGGTGACTTCTTGGGAAAAGGAGTTACAAGAAAAGGAAAAAAGTCAAGCAAATGTCACGACTTCGACAGAAAAGGCTAGTCCTTTTACAACTGTTACCAAAACAGCAGTAGCAAAGAAAACAGCCTTACACTCACAATGGATAAAGTATGTTTCTGCGGCAGCCTGTGTTGTGTTAATTGCGGTTTTTGGCTATAATTTCTTAGGAAACAATGAGGTACTTTCGGGTGATGCCTTGTATGCGAGCGAATATTCTCCTTATAATGCACAAAGTACGCGGGAAGATGATTTTTCTAAGTTAAGCGAGGTAAAACAGGCGATTGCTTTGTATGAAATGAAAAAATATACAGAAGCGATTGCGCAATGTGTGAAACTGGAGAAAACAATGCCCGATAGTTTGCAACTGAATTTATATCATGGCTTGGCAAGTTTGGAAACGAATGACCTCGCTACGGCAAAAACGGAATTGGAGCGCGTGGCAAAAAGCGGGAATGAAAATTACAGCGACATTGCTGACTGGTACTTAGCCTTGACTTTTATGAAAGAAAATAAAACCGAAGAGGCAAAAACTTTGCTCACTACGATTTCTAACACAGATGGACATAGCTATCGTGTAAAAGCGAAAAATGTGTTGAAAAAAGCAGGGAAGTAAGAAAATAGAATAAAAAATAGCCCACAAGCGTTCTCGTTTGTGGGCTATTTTTATCGTAAGTACTCGATAAGCATTAGTCTAGGTTAATACTTTTGTTGATAATGAGTAAATTAATATCATTAAGTACTCGGTAAGAATTAGTTTATGTTATTATTTTTACTCAAAGTATTGATAACAACCAAGTTAATATCCTTATCCATTCTCAATTATTAATTATCCATTACTTATAAAGCATTATTTTATCGCTTTCCACTCATCATAATATCCAATACACTCGTCAATTTTTCTTTCAAGGTATCTCTTGGCACGATGAAATCAAGGAAGCCGTGTTCTACCAAAAATTCTGCGGTTTGGAAGCCTTTGGGTAAATCGCGCCCTATGGTTTCTTTGATAACGCGAGGACCTGCAAAACCGATAAGTGCATTAGGTTCTGCTATATTCAAATCGCCTAGCATGGCATAACTCGCAGTTACACCGCCCGTAGTAGGGTCGGTCATAAGCGAAATATAAGGCAATCTTTTTTCACGAAGCAAGGCAAGATTTGCACTAATTTTTGCCATCTGCATCAAACTCAATGCCCCTTCTTGCATACGAGCACCCCCACTTTTGGAAATAATGAGAAAAGGCATACCCTGTTCCAGTGCGTGTTGAATCCCCAAGCGAATTCTTTCTCCCACTACGCTTCCCATACTTCCGCCAATAAAGCGAAAATCCATACAAGAAACCACCAAATCCATGCCGTTCATTTTGCCATAAGCGGTTCTTACCGCGTCTGAAAGTCCTGTTTTGGCAGCCGTAGCCACCAAACGGTCAGGATAAGCTTTTGAATCCTTGAATTTTAGCGGATCGCCAGAAATAATGTCCGCGCCAATTTCCGTAAATTCATTGGAATCAAACAAAATCCCAAAATATTCTGCACTTCCTATCTCTTGATGATGATTGCAATGCGTACAGATATAAGCATTTTTTTGAAGCGTTTTGGTAGTCATCGCTTTTTTGCAGGAACTACACTGCGACCACACGCCATCGGGGGCTTCTTTTTTCTCTTCTGTTCGGGTAAGTATCCCTTCTTTTACGCGTTTAAACCAACTCATTTTAAGTTAAATGTAAAAGGTGAATGTTGATTTAGACCTTATCAGGTTTTAGAAACCTGATAAGGTCTAAATCAAATACGAAATACTGCAAAAAAATAGAAACTTCCTACTTTTTGGGTAAAAATCTTTGGATAGCAGAAAACGATTTTCCTAAATTTATCTTCCTTGCTTTCATAAAACTCGTATCTTTGCGCCCCCAAAAACAATTTATCCTCCTCTAAAGCCATGCGCAAATACATTTATGGAATAGATTTCGGCACTTCTAATTCGGCATTAGCCATTTTAGATGTAGAAAAAAACGAAATCGTTCGCCTTTTCACCTTACCTTCTTTGCTTTTTTTTCCCGAAAATGCGAAAGACTATTATGTAGGAAAAGAAGCCATTGAAAAATATGTTGCCTCTCATCGGAAAGGGCGTTTCATGAAATCAGTGAAGCGCGTTTTGCCCAATAAGAGCTTTAAAGACACCAAAATTCAGGGTAAGCCATTTACCGCAGAGGAGTTGGTTTCTTTGATTATTTCGGCATTGAAAAAAGAAGCTGATGCTTTTCTAGGTGAAAATATCACAACGGCAGTCATTGGGCGACCTGTTGTGTTTGATGAAAACCCTGAAAAAGATGCACTTGCGCAAAGTCGTTTGCAAAAGGCAGTGGCTTTGGCGGGAATCGAAACCTCTTATTTTCAAATGGAACCGATTGGCGCGGCTTTTACCTATGAGCGACAATTACAGCAAGCAGAATTGGTATTAGTTGCCGATTTTGGAGGCGGTACTTCTGATTTTACTTTGATGCAGCTCAATCCGCAGGCGGTAAATGAGGCAAATCGTAAGGCAGATATGCGGGCAAAGGGCGGGATTTACCTTGGAGGGGATAATTTTGATATGGCATTGATGTGGCAAAAAGGAACGCCTCATTTTGGCAAAGGGCTTGAATATCAATCACAACCGAATAAATGGCTGCCTGTTCCCATTTCTTTTTTCTTGAATATTTGTTCGTGGGAAAAAATGAACTTTTTTGATTCTATTAAAATCAAAAATGAGGTAAAAACCTATTATAATTTGTCGGGACAACAACCTAAACTCCGCAATTTATTAACCCTGATTGAACAAAATTTGGGCTATCATTTATTTACCTCGCTCGAAAAAACAAAAATTGCCCTTTCGCAAAGCGATGCAACCGATTTTTCTTTTCATGAGGCTGGGATTGATTTTGAGGAAAAAATCACGGTGGGAGATTTTGCCGATAACATTATAAAAAACGAATTACAACAAATTGATAATTACTTAGTTTCTTTCCTAGACCGCTTTCAAATTTCTCCCCAAGACATCAATTCGGTATTTATGACAGGCGGAACGTCCTTGGTTCGCCCTTTACAACAAACGTTTATCCAGAGATTTGGCGCAGAAAAGGTAAAATCAGGCGATAATTTTCATAGCGTTGCGATGGGTTTGGCCTATAGTTATGTTTTATTTGTGTAGTTTGCGAATATTGTTTTTCTTTGTTATAGATTCTAAATATTATGGAAAAGACGCACTATACTTTTCGGCAAAAACTCGTTTATTCGGTGGTAGGGGGGCTTATCTTGCTGGTGATTGTTTTACTTTTGAGTGAAATGCTGGCAAGATTTATCAACGTGATGAAACCCGAACGCAATCCACCTTATAATACTAGCCTAAAAGACGAAAAAATGGGTTGGAAATGCAAGCCAAATTACGATTTCAAGGGGAAAATGAAAGACGAAAAAAAGAAAGTATATGAGGTTCATTATTTTACTGACGCACAAGGTTTTAAAAATTATTGCCCAAAAGATTCCCTTAAAAATGTACCAAGCATTTGGTTTTTAGGCGATTCTTATATTCAATCGGTAGAAGTTTCGAATGAAGCAACTTTCTATAGCCTTGCCGCAAAACAAATTCCGATGAATCTCTTTGCTTATGGCATGAGTGGTTGGGGCAATTTACAGGAATATATGATGTTAGACGCTTATTTTGAGAAAATTCAACCCGATGTGGTCGTTTTACAAGTTTGTACCAATGATTTTATTGACAATTTGGAGGCAATGGAACGGGAAGCAATTTACCAAGTGAATGAGCGAAGACCTTACCTAACAATCTCTGATTCAGTTTATTATGCGCAAGTCAACAAACCTGTTTTATGCCAATATTCTCAACTTTATGCTGCGGTCTTCCCCTATTTTAGAAGAATAGACATTGCTATGAATGAGAAAAAATGGGCGGAGTACAAAGTTGCGCAACAAAAAACAGACTATCCTTTGTATGCTCAATCTTTAAGCATTACAGAAAATATTTTACGAAAATTCCAACAAAGATTGGGAAATAAAGCGCAACTCTATCTGCTCGATACAGATAACATCGCGCCTTTTCACCAAGATTGGCAAAAGATTGCCCAAAAGTTAGGGATTTCCCTCATTGAGCAAGTGCCTGAGAAATTTCAAGCAGCTAAAAAGAAAGGCGTAACTATTCACTCTGTGGACGGTTGGCATTGGAATCCCGAAGGGCATCGCATCGCGGCAGAGGCTTTGGTCGAATTTTTCACTAAGGAAATAGCGAAGGGGGAAATTCCCAAAAAACAATAATAACCCTACAAAAAGAGGCTGTTCCAAAAGGCTAATTCACAAAAAACATTATTCATTATACTCTTTTTTATTATGTTCTATGGAAAAAGCACGGAACTCTTCGAAGAGTTCCGTACTTTTTAGGCAGCCAATTTTCATTCTCTCATCGCCCTCCCCTACTCTCCATTTTTCACGGTAATACTCAAAATTTGCCCTTCCTTAATGGTGGAACTCCCTAAATTATTCTGCTTCATAATTGCCTCTAAGGTAGTTCCGTATTTTTGGGAAATTTTATTCAAATTATCGCCTTTTTGCACGGTATAACTAATCGTTTGTACCGCAGGAATAGGTGTGGCATTAGGCTGATTGGATTTCGAGGATTTGGCATAAATTTTCAAAATTTGTCCAGGACTTAATACCTCATTTGTTATATTATTAGATTTCTTAACAATTTCCACTTTTGTCCCAAACTTCGTTGCAATTCCCCACAAACTTTCGCCGGGTTGTACCACATAATTTATCCACACAGAAAGCGTCTCGGCAGGCGGCGGCGTTAAAATAGTAGGTTCAACTACACTAGGAGAAGTAGTTACCGTTTCGGGTTGAACTATCGGCGTAATCGGATTACTAGAAATAACAAGCGTTTCTTCCGTGTTATCTTCAACGACAGGTTTTACTTCTTCTTCCTTTGCCCCTACTACTTCCTCCGTATTTTTCTCCTCCTCTTTATTTTTCAGCTCCTCCGTAGAAGCCTCGCCCTCTGTTAAGGCTTCATTTCCGCGCATCGGAGGGATTCCGTCAGC
>JBJXHA010000158.1:0-5198 GCA_046160275.1 Bacteroidia bacterium
ATTTACAGGAGGTTGTCGCAGTAACGTCAACCAAACCCTGCCCATTATTACCAATTATGAATATACAGGTCCTATTGCAAGTATGTTAGCATCGGGAACAGATGCAGATGATTATACCTTGAATTTAGGTTCAGGAGGGTATGGGATTTCAGTTGGAAGCACATCTCCTAATGCAGCCTCTGCCAATGATACGGTTACTTGGACGATTCAGGTAGGAAATGGTGGTAATACCGTTTCAAATGCATGGCTTGCTAAAAAACCTGGTATTAGCGGCGTTACGATTACCAAAGTAACCCAAACTACACAATGGTTTGGCGGCACTGGTCCTACACCTCCAATTGTTATTAATCCTGACGCAAATGGCATTTATCACTTGCTAAATTCTGCGCCTGGTTATTGGGGCGATTATTATGAAATAGAAGCAGTTTATACGAATTGCGTAAAAGATAGCCTTACCTTAATGGCGGGTTATGATTGTGTGGGTTATCCGACAAATATAAGTAATCCCGCCTTGCTTTGTAATTATGATGAGATGACACTTTATATTTCACCCGAAATCACGCAATTACAACAAATTATCACGGCTGTTCCTTCTACAAATATCGACTTATGCGATACAGTTGCTTATCAAATTGCTGTTTCTAGTGTACAAATTGGAACAGTAGAAAACATAACTACCTCATTTGTAATGAGTCCAGGCTATTTATTAAGCGTTGTTCCGAATACATCAGAAGTAGAATATCCTAACGGAAGCGGCACTTGGGTAACTATTCCCAACCCAACGATTACAGGAAGTACCGCAACTTGGGACATCTCTAATGCACCTGCCTTAGCCTCAACTTTAGGTACAACAGGCTTAACTGGAGTAACAACTGTACCCAATAATCGCTTTAATTTGCGGTTTAGAGCGGTTACCGTTCCTTGTAGTGTAAAAGATGGTATGACTTTCTTATTTACAACAGTAGGGGAGAAACCATGCGGAGCTACGATTGCTGCTACCGACCAAATCACAGCTCCTTTGCACTTAAATGGCGCAATTTCTCCAGCCAATTCGTATGACGTAGAGGTAACCGCCACAAATGCAGAACCTTGTAATGGGAATGCTTCAGTGCTAAGATTTTGCGCGAAAAATTTAGGCGCAGGGCTTTCAAACACAAGCGAATTCATAGAATTAAGCGTTTATACAGGAGGAACTTCTACGGGCACTCCTACGAACATTCATAATGGCGGCGTAAGCTTACTTTCTACTACCAGCGTTCCTGGTGGGGTGAATTTCCGTTACCAAATGCCTGCAGGAGTAGCCGTAGGCGATTCTGTGGTGTTCTCTATTCCTGTTACGGTAAATGCGAGTCTTTCTTGTGATACCACACGCGTAAGAGTGGAAGGTAGTGTAAATTTAAGTTTTAATGCCGTATGCTCTACCAATCCTGCGATTACTTGTAATTTGGGGCAAATTTTAGGACAAGGAGATGAATTTATTACCGTAGATCGCCCGAAAATTGGGGTAGCAGTAAATGGATTTAGTGCAAGTTCTGTTTTAAATCCGCCTAATGGAGAAACTTTAACGGCAAGTCTCATCGTTACGAATACGGGAACTTTAGCCATTACCGCAGCAAACCCATTTTCTGTTTCTTTTTATCACGATGCGGATATGAATGGGGAAATAAGTGCGGGCGACCAATTACTGGGAACACAAAATGTAAGTGCAAATATAGCACCTGCGGCTACACACAATGTTATTTTCACTCAAAACATCACAGGCGGTAAGATTTGCCCTTTGATGGCAGTGCTAGATTATACCCCTTGCTATTGTAGCGATACTTCGGTCGTACTTACCGATGTGCCTGTTAATCCTGCAACTTTTAATTTGACTTTATGCCCAGGTGTTACAAGTTCACCTTTGGGGAGTGCGGCAATTACAGGTTATACCTACAGTTGGACTTCGGCACAATCAGGGGCAACGGCTTATTTGAGCGGGGCAAATATTGCAAACCCTACTTTTACGAAAAATACAAATACAAGTGGTGGGGTTGAAACGTTTGTTTATACCTTATACATTGATAGGGGACAAGGTTGTATTGCTACACAAGTTATTACCATAAATGTAGATACTCCTAGCAATTGTCCGCAATATGTAGGAAGTGTTGGAAATTATGTATGGAATGATGCGAATACGAATGGCTTGCAAGACGAAGCGGTGAATTTAGGAATCAATGGTGTTTCGGTTCAGTTGTGGATACCAGGTCCCGATAATTTGGCGGGAACAAGTGATGATACCCTTAAACAAACGGTTATTACCGCAAATGATGGTTCTGGAAATGCGGGTTATTATTTGTTTAGTAATCTATATACTAGCAATTATTTCGTGGTATTTCCTGCTACAATTCCTAATTATATGGGTTTGACAACGCCTACGCTTACTGCTGCAACGAATGGCAACTCTGACGCAAATGTTAGCACGGGACGTTCTCCTATTTTCAACATTAATGTAACAGGAACAGGCGTAGCAAAAGACAATATAACGATTGATGCAGGTTATACCCCTTGTGTACTTGTGGCTTCTATTGCCAAATCAAATGATTTGTCTTGCCCAACACCCACAGCAACGCTTACTGCAAGCCCCGCTACAGGAGTTTCTTATTTGTGGGACAATGGTAGTACAAATTCAACGAGAGTGGTAAGTGCCGCAGGAACATATAGCGTAACCGTAACAAACACCACAAACGGCTGTTCGGGTTCGGCAAATGTAACGGTAAATAGCACGATTTCAGTGCCGCCTTGTGTGCCGATTACGATTCAAAAAACGAAGTAACTAATTATAAGTTAAGGCAAAACAAAAAAGGTGATGACGCAAATTTTGCGTCATCACCTTTTTGTTGAATTGTTAAGTAGGTTTTTATTAGGTTTTTACGATTAAATGATGTTTGAACGTCATTATGTTTAATGGAATTAAATGAATTGAAATAATATCCATACAAATTAAATTATCATTTTTGAACTAAAATACCTATTTTCTTACATACCCTTTAAATTACAGTAAAAAAGGTACTAATTTTGTCTGACTATTGGGTATCTCGACAGACCAAATTATCAACAATTCTTCTTATATTATTTAACATCTTTAACATCTTTAACATCTTTAGCATCATTTAATTTATATAATAGAGTGATTGTTAAGTTTTTGTGATTGATGTTGGCAAAAGATAATGTTAGATGGAATTTGTATCGGCTGTTTTAACTGTCGAAGAAGCGAAAAAATAAAGCGATTGCAGCATTACATTTAAATGGCTATCTTATTTGACAATCAATTCTTCTTATATGTTTTTATCAATTAAAGTGTTTCTAGGACATAGTAGGTATTTTCTGCCTTGTAAACTTCTATTACTGTTATTTATTTGTTTGCTGATACCAAGTATTGGGAATGCGCAAATTTCCTTTGATGTATCAAAAACGGCAAACTTAGCAAACTGCACACCTGGACAACAAGTTACTTATAGTATTTTGTATTCTTGCTCTTCACTCACTAACCCCTGCGAAGGGGGTACAATTACGGATGCCTTGCCCACACAATTCGAGTTTGTGTCGGCATTAGGGACAAATCACACAACAGCCGCAACCTACAATTCTACTTCACATACAGTAACTTTTACCTTTTTACCATCTATACCTCCTGGTTCTACGGGGCAGCTAAAAATCTTTGTGAAAGCTAAGACGGGCTTACCTGGTGGCGCAAATCCAACCACAAACTGCGCGAATAGTGCACTCACAAATTCAGGTATTGTGCAATCAAGCTGCGCAAATGTAACAATAAATACGCCCGCACCTGTGAATTTATTCACGATTAGCAAAACGAAAGCTAGTCCAAGCGGAACGCCCTTTTTAGGCAAAAATGTAACTTATGATATTTCTGTTTGCAATCCTGCTAATGCTGCCACCAATGGCGGAGTAAGTTTACTGAATGCCGTTGTAAAAGATTCTTTGCCTCCTAATGCTGTTTTTGTGTCGGCTACCAATGGGGGAACTTATAACAATGGCATCGTAACTTGGAATTTGGGGACACTAACCGCCAGCAATACAGCGAGTTGTACAAACCTAAGCGTTACTGTTATGTATCCTAGTCCTCCTTTTTCGGCAGGTATGAGTGTAATAAACACTGCAACTTTAAAAGGGAATTCGAATGGTTCAGCAATTACGGTAGGACCCGCCACGACAACTCACAGTTTACAAAATCCAGTATTGTTGTGGACTGTAAATAAAACGAAATCTTCGCCTTCAGGACAAGCTTATATTGGGAATAACATTACCTATGAAATCTCTTTTTGTAACCCTAGCAATGCCTCCACAAATGGCGGATTAGATGTACTCAATGCTGTGATGATTGATACGCTGCCCGTAGGAGCAACTTATGTTTCTTCTACCTTAGGCGGTGTTTATAATGCAGGAAATCATACGGTTACTTGGAATTTGGGCGATCAAATTGTAACAAACACTGCCTTTTGTACCAAACGCCAAGTCGTTGTAAATTATCCTGCGGGAACGTTTAGTTCGGGCGCAACTGTCTGTAATGGAAGTGCTGTTTTTGGCAATGCACAAGGTTATCCTAATGGGCATAAAATAGGAGCAAGCCGAATTTGTCATACGGTTATCACATTTGTACCTGTTTGTAATGCAAGTATCAGCAAATCTATTTCAAGCAATAATAATTTAATTGGTGAAAGCCAAACCTATAACCTGAATTTTGACAATACGGGAGATTTGGCTTTAAATAACTTGACGTTTGAAGATGTAATTCCTAATGCCTTGAATCTAACGGAAATAAGAACTGGGCAATACAGCGGAACACCTGTCAATATTGCCATTTCGTATCAAACGAATGTAAATGGCTCTTATACGACTTGGACAGGTAGCCCTTTTAGTAGTGCCAGCAATCAAACCTTATTAGTATCTGCTTTGGGCTTGGGCGCAAATTATATTACCAAAATTCGCTTACAATTTGGAACAGTTCCTGTGGGTTTTTCTACTACGCAAAGCCTAAAACTTATAGGTACACTCATTAACCCTGCTCACGGTGGGACAACAGTAAGCACAGGCAATACGATTAGTAATTGTGGCGATTTAACTTGGGATTGTAGCGGTTCGGGCGGAAGCGGGCAAAGTTGTAGCAATTTTACGGTAGATGCCCTTTCTCCTTCTGCTTC
>JBJXHA010000159.1:0-4016 GCA_046160275.1 Bacteroidia bacterium
GGGGAGGATTTTCGACTGGATATAGTGGGTGATAGCATCTCTGATACAGCACTTTCTGACTATCTTGTAGCCGATTTAAGGCTTTTGATGGTGGGACAAACCAAAATTTTTAACAAAGAAATTTTGGCAGAACCTCATAAAAGAAAACCCATCAACGAGAAAAGAGAGAAAGACCTGCTTATTGATTTGAGCCATACCATAGAACATGGGCTTGTAACCTATAAAGGCTTACCCGCGCCTATCGTTTGTGATTATTTAAGCAGAGAAGACTCGAAGAAATTTTATGCAGAAGGCACTGAATTTCAAATTGGTAAAATTGAAATGGTGGCAAATACAGGCACTTATATAGACTGCCCCTTTCACAGATTTGAGCATGGAAAAGACCTTTCAGAGATTGGATTAGAATGTTTTACAGACCTTGAGGCAATTGTCATTCGTGTTCCGTTTTCAGAAACCTTGGAAATAACCGAAGAACATTTCAAAAACCATGAGCTAAGAAATAGAGCTGTTTTAATTCACACAGGTTGGGACAGTCATTGGAATACAGAGAAATATTATGAAAATCACCCCTATTTGACAGAAGGAGCAGCGAAATACCTCAAAGATTGTAGTGTTAAATTAGTGGGAATTGACTCTCATAACATTGACAATACCGCAGAAAATAAAAGACCGGTTCATACCACACTTTTGGGCGCAGATATTTTAATTGTTGAACATCTTTGCAATCTTTATTTATTGCCCAAAGATGGTTTTACTTTTAGTGCTATTCCACCCAAATTTAAAGGCGTTGGGACATTTCCTGTAAGAGCAATGGCTAAACTGATGAAGAATATTTGATTAATATTTTATTATGTTATTCTTTCCCGCTCCCAACCAAATTTCAGCCGATCTTCTTAGCAGAAAAGTTGCAGACTATTGAGATATTGCCGCAGGTTTGGAGATGATGCAGCACATAACGTTGAATGCAATCGAGGAAATAATGACTTAATCAAAGGTTGGAATAGTGGTTTTCGCGACCCACCCAAAAGAAGCGAAATTTTTGATTACTCGCGCTCAATCCTTACTTTTTGTGTTCCCATTTTCCCTTGCTGATAGGCAACTACAAAATACACGCCTTCGGGTTGCAGGCTTAAATCTATTTCAAGCTGCGACATATCGGGTTGGGTAAAATCTGCTACTTTTTTGCCTATAACATTATAAATTTCAATCTTATCAAATTGTAAAGGCGTAACTGTATTTTGTTGAAATTGGAAAGTTCCCGTAGAAGGATTGGGATAAATGGAAAAAATAGGCGTTTGCCCGTCTGTGATGCTACCTGAAAATCCTACACAATCTACATTCATAAGCGTTGTAACATTTTGAAAAGCAGGGCAGGGCAACAGTTGATAGGTGTTAATATTGGTAGAAGTAAGGGTGACATTATTCAAAGAAACAGGGTGAGTAACCGTGTCAACAGAGGTGGGGTCAGTACACATTCCCCCATATCCCAAAGCGTTTAGTTTGGCAACGCCTGTATGTGGAAAATCATACATCATCGCTCCTGTTTGCCTAATTCCTTGCAAGGGTCCATTTCCTATTGCTAAAAAATTATGGTTATGCGTTTCTATCACACCTTGTACATACATACCAGGAGAGTTGCTCCACAAAATGTTACCCAAAGAATCCGTATTCAAAATGGGAGAGTTACTCCAATCCCAATATCCATTTCTGAAGGTAAATAGGTAGCGATTGTTAGCGATTGCGTATAATTTGGAAGGAGGTATATAGTGAGTTAAATCCACAGCACCTCCCCACTGCGTATAACTTTTATGTGTTAGAAGATTACCCGAACTATCCATTTTCGCCAAAGTTCCATAACCATCTTCCTTAAAAAGCCACATATATTCCTTGTTTTTCACGACAACATCGAGCCCCAAACCATTCTGCTGCGTTCTTTTTGCCCATTCTATGTTTCCCGCTGCGGATAATTTCATTAATACAGCCCCATTCATGTAACCTGTGGCAATAAAACCACTATCTGCGGTTTGTTTAATGGAATACAAACGCTCATAACTTCCCCAACTTGCATTTCCTGCATCAAAGGTTTTTGCCCACATCACATTGCCACTTGTGTCTAATTTTGCCACCAATAAACGCTCGTCATTACTCCCCATCATTTGATTTCCTGCTACAATATACCCTCCCTCTACTAATTCTTGAACACAATACAAATACGCTTGGCTGCCCAAATCTATGTATTTTGTCCAAAGGGTGTCACCGTTTTTGTCTATTTTTATGCAAGCAATATTGGCATTATTCCAATTAACGCCACCGCCTACAAGCACAAAATTGGAATCTTTCGTGGCAGTTACCGCGCTAAATTGCAGTCCATTCATAGCCTTGCTCCACAGCACATTTCCCAGCGTATCTGCCTTAAAAATGCGCGTATCTGTCAAAAAAAGAAAATCGCGCTCATGAGTTTCAAGTGCCGCATAGACTTGAACATAATTTGTGTTGTCATAAAACACATAATTGAATAAGGAACTTTGCGCTTTTGTGAGGTTAAACAATAGCACAAGAAAGAAGAAAAGTACGTTTGTTTTCATACGAAATACTTGATAATGAGAGATGAATGAATGATAAATGTTTTCTTTCCTAACGAAAAGATAGGAAACAAAGTGGTCTTTAGTACACTGTAAAACAAATTTTCTAATGTTTTTGTGGGCTGGTCATGCTGTAAGCATCTTATCAAATCCAGCTTGAACACAATGGGTGATAAGATGCTTACAGCATGACAACTACGGGAAAATGCAATAAAACTTAATTTACGGTGTCTTTAGTACACTGTAAAGGAAAATTTCTTATATTTGTTGCGAGAAAAAAGGGAGTTAATTAATGAAAAAACAACACATCTTGTTATCGGATTCAGATAGGTCAGAATTATGTTCAAAATTGAGTAAAGGGGTTTTGTCGGTTCGGGTCCAGAAGCGTATGCAAGCACTTCAATATTTGGATATGGGCAAAAGTTATGAGGAAGTATCGTCTCTCTTATCGGTACATTACGTTACAGTTTCTTGTTGGGCAAAAGAGTACAATAGTTTAGGCTTGTTATTTTTAACAGATAAACCCCGTAGTGGTCGTCCTAGCAAAATAGATGTAGTAACGGAGCATAAAATCACAGCTTTAGCATGTACAAGCGCGCCCGAAGGTCGTAGCCGTTGGAGTTTACGCTTGTTGGCAGATAAGTTGGTAGAATTGGAGATAGTTGAAAGCATAAGTTTCGTGCAAGTGGGCACAGTTTTAAAAAAACGAACTTCAGCCCCATCGGAAGCGTCAATGGTGTATTAGTGAGATAAATGCGACATTTTTAAGTCGTTTAGAACAAATATTAGCCTTGTATATGGCTGATTATGATGTAGATAGACCTGTCATTTGTTTTGATGAGCGCCCTTGTTTTTTAATAGGCAATACAGTAGAAGGCTTAGAAATGGAAGCAGGTAATCCCAAAAGGGAGAATTATGCTTACGAAAAACATGGCTCTGCTGCGGTTTTAGCTGCCATAGAACCCAAAACAGGAAATAGATTAGCTCATGTTAGGAGGCATAGAGGCAAGAAGGAATTTGCCGTTTTTATGAAACAATTAGCCTCCTTTTATCCTGATGCTAAGAAAATTGTGGTGGTATTAGATAATCTAAATACGCATAATAAAGCTACTTTTTATCAATATTTTGATGCACAAGAAGCGGCCTTTCTAGCTGATAAATTTGAGTTTGTTTTTACTCCAAAAGGTGCTTCTTGGCTTAATATGATTGAAATTGAGTTCTCTGCTTTGTCTAGGCAATGCCTTGATAGAAGAATTAATAGAATTAATACCCTCGCTAAAGAGGTATTAACTTATTTTAAACAAAGGCATGAACTCAAAATTAAAATTAACTGGAAATTCGATAGAAACGCCGCTAGAGATGTACTCAATAGACATTATACTAAGATTAATAAGGTAAATATAAAATATAAGAAAACTTAATTTACAGTGTATT
>JBJXHA010000160.1:0-5219 GCA_046160275.1 Bacteroidia bacterium
CCGTATTCGTTTTTGTCCAAAAATCGGTGCCGAGATGTATGGTTCTATACTCAAAACCCTCGTTCATTGCCACTTTATAGGCATCAGTTGTATAAATAGGTCTTGCTTCGCCATAACCACCTACTAAAAGGATGTCTTGTTCCTCTAAGATCCTTTGTATTTTTTCGGTCAGTTTTTCGCTTTTATATTCCTGAAAATTCCCTACAAAAGGCGAATCAATAGACAAATCCAATGGCGCTATTTTACAAGCAGGAGAAATGCCTAATAAGTTGTTTATCAGCCATTTATTTTCTTTGGCATAAGCAGTAAAAGCCTCCTCATGTTCGCAAGCAGGGAAGCCGCACGCCTGTCTAAAACAATAATAAGCAAAGTTTTCGGGAATATGATACCATTTTTCTAACAAAGCCCAACCTGTTTTTTCTGAAACAAAAATATAGGTATTTTCAGGCTCTTTTTGCCTCGCTATTGCCGATTTTGTGAGGCTTATAAGCAAGCGCATCGCCACGCATACATATAAGACTTTTAGCTCATTGGCCTGTAAAGGAAACTGCTGCTGATAACCCGCCAAAATAGGAGCTGCCGCTTGTAAGGGTTGTTCATGTTCCATCATTCCGTATGCAAGTAAGACGGCAACATCATTGATAGTTTGGGTAAAAGTAGTATCTCCATAATCAATGATAGCCAGCGTTTCTGGGTTTTGTAAATCACTGGAAACGACAATATTATGCTCATTCGCATCATTATGAACCGTGCTTTTTCTGAGGTTTTTGTAAGTATTTTGTATGCTTTTAAATTTATCCAAATAAAAAGAAAACATTTTTTGTTTTTCTGCTGAAAATAAAGGCAAATACTCCTCCACCCATAAAGCATTTGCGATGTCCCATTCGAGGTTTTCGCAAGTAAAATCATGCGTAAAGCCCTGCAAACAAGCCGTAATTGCGCCACATTTCTGCCCCAAAGTATAATCTAAATGCTCCGTTTTAGGATTTACTTGATAATACATGCGCCCTTCTATCCAAGTTAATAACCTGATAAGGTAGGTATTGCCTTGCTCATCTGTGTAATTTGAGAGAAAAGAACCTATTTTATTGGGATAAACCTTAGGAAATAAAAAGTCAGGTTGTTGATTTTCTATATAAAGTAGCAAATCATTTTGAAAAGAAAGATAGGCAATATCTGAATCTATATGACTGATTTTCAGAATATACGCCCCTTCTTTTGCACTTATTTTAAAATTAAGATCGGTATATCCATCTAATTGTTGGGCTTTGCCGCTTATTCCATAATGCGCAAAGGCAATTTTTTCCGCTAATGTGCTGTTCATTTAAAAAGATATTTACTTTTCTTATGGTGGTTTGCGAATTTGATAATAAAATTCACGATTTCTCGGCAAAGTTACATAATTAGGACTTACGCCAAAAGGAGAAAAAGTTATCTTTTTGTGTCTAATCCATAAAAAGGGCTCAATTAGCAAGGGTGTATTTGTTGAGAAATACCTCTTAAATTCGTTGCTTGTGCTTTCTATTTCTATTTCAACCAAAGAAATATTTGGCGAATCCGCTACTTCTTCCTAACTTGCACTCGCAAAAAAAGCTAAAAATTTTTCACTTTTTTTGTAACCTTTTGGTTAAACGCTACGTTAAAACCAATATATTTAGTAAGCTCTTTGAATTACATTAGCAAAACAAACTACAAATGTACCTTGCCTTCTCGTAAGAGAAAGAATGATGTTTCGTCATTCCTGCCAAACGACATTTCATGCATCACTAAATGCAATCTTTACTTTTGTACTAGGGGCATCTAGTGCGAATTTCGGTAAAGACGCGGTGCGCCCAATTCCCACTAGATGCCCCTAGTACTTGGAGCTGATTGATTTAGTCCCACGTTTGTACGAAGGTTCGTAGTTTGTTTTGCGATGTTTTTAAGCGTTTTTTTTTAGCCTTTTAGAGTTCCGAACTCTTGAAGAGTTCGGAACTCTAAAAGGCTAAAAAAAAAGAAAATTAAGGATAGCACCTTGCCTTCTCGTAAGAGAAAGAATGATGTTTCGTCATTCCTGTCAAACGACTTTTCATGCATCACTAAATGCAATCTTTACTTTTGAGGAACACGCCCTATATTGCTTTTGCGGTATAAGGACGGTGTCCTAAAAAGCAATATAGGGCGTGTTCCTCTTGGAGCTGATTGATTTAGTCCTTGGTTTGCACGAAGGGAATCCCTTAATTTTCAACGCCTTGTGATAATTTATCGCAGGGCGTTCTTTTCTTTTTCCGATTTATCCACAATTATTCCTTCAAAAATGGCAGAAAGATTAACACGACAACAACTCTACGATCGCATTAAAGAAACAGGCAAAGACAGTTACGTATTGTCAGAAATGAAACGCTTGGGTTTTTGGAAAAGTAGCGAGGGTAATCCTAGCGTTCCCGAACAACTGATTCAAAGAGAGGGCGAACTACACAAAGAATTAAGCAACTTAAATAGCAAAATGCGCACTTACCAAAGCCGAGAAGCAATGCTCTTGGAGATGCGGAAAAAGCGCATGGAGGCGGCAAAATTAAAAAGAGAAGAAACCAAAAAAAGAAGAGAAGAAAAGCGAAAACAACGTGCTGAAGCTTGGGAAGCAAAAAAAGAACAGGAAATTGTGTATTTGGGTGAGGGGGTTTCGGGTGGCTTAAATCATCACGAGGCAAATGCTGAAACCTTAGCAAAATGGAATTTGCCCCATTTTCGCAGCACTTTGGAATTGTCGAATGAGATGGGCATTACCTTAAATGAATTACGTTTTTTAGCCTATCATAGAAAAATTGCCAAAGTTTCTCATTATCAACGCTTTTTATTAAAGAAAAAATCAGGCGGTTTTCGTAGAATTTCTGCACCCATGCCTCGTCTAAAAACAGCACAGTATTGGGTATTGGATAATGTTCTATCGAAAGTAGTACCTTATCATACAGCCCATGGCTTTGTAGAAAAACGTTCTATTCTTACCAATGCTACGCCACATATTGGAAAAGATGTCGTTGTCAATTTAGATTTAAAAGATTTTTTCCCAACCATTACTTATAAGCGCGTAAAAGGTTTGTTCAAAAGTTTGGGCTATTCCGAGCAAATTGCCACTGTTTTGGGTTTGCTTTGTACGGAAGCAGAAGCAGACGTGATTGAATTAGATGGCGCAACTTATTATGCGGCACAAGGAGAGCGTTTTCTACCGCAAGGCGCGCCTACAAGCCCGGCCATTACCAATTTGATTTGCTATACTTTGGACAAGCGATTTGAGGGCTTGGCAAAAAAGATGAATTATTCCTACACGCGCTACGCCGATGATTTGACTTTTTCGGCAAAAGGAGAAGAAGCAAAGCAAGTAGGAAGCATTTTGCATCATGTTCGCAAAGTGGTAGTAGAAGAAGGTTTTATTTTACACCCCGATAAAATCAAAGTAATGCGCAAAGGTTCGCAGCAGGAAGTTACGGGAATTGTGGTAAATGAAAAATTAGGCGTGGATAGAGAAACGTTGCGAAAATTCCGTGCTTTGCTGCATCAAATCGAAAAAACGGGCATTATCGGCAAATCTTGGGGCGCGGGAAATATCATTTCTTCGATTACAGGCTTTGCAAATTTTGTAGCGATGGTAAAACCCGAACAAGGCGCAAAACTAAAAGCGCAAGTAGCTGCGATTGTGGCAAATCCTGAAACCAAAAAGCAGATGAAGCAACTAGCAAAAGAAGCCGCCGAAGCTGCGGTGATTCAACCTGAAAACCCAGAAAAAACGCTCCTTATTCCTCCCAAAGAAGAAAAAGTGAAAAAGCCAGCACAAGATGCAGATGAAAAAAATTGGTGGGAAGTGTTTTAGTTTCAGTGAACAGGTAACAGTAAACAGTTATCAGGAGTAAAATATTCATTATCATTTGTGCCTAATGCAGGGGTTGCAATCCCTACCTTAGGCACAAATGCGTATTGTTATCAAGTTCTCTTTTTAGCTACTCACGCCTCCCCCTTCAACCACTTCCCTTTTTCAATTTTTAACTGCACAGGAAATTGTTCATATTCGCGTGGCAAATTAGAGGCAACTACCAAAATTCGGTTTTGGCTATAAGTGGCAATGAGTTGCATCAAATAATCAGCATTTTCGCTGTCCATATTTGCCGTAGGTTCGTCAAGCAATAGGATGGGCGTGTCAGAAAACAAAGCCAAACCAATTTTTACTCTTTGCAACATTCCCGAAGAATAAAAGCGTAATTTCTTATCCGCATCATGTTGTAAGTTAAGTAACTCTACCCACTGATTATCAGGCACAAGGCTTTTTTTGAATTGAAAATGTAGGCGTAAATGCTCCTTCAAGGTGAGGTCGGCATACAAAGAAATGCTAGGCGCAGCCCAAGCCAGATGTTGATAGACCTCCGAAATGGCTATTTTTTTCTCGCCCTCCATAAATTGAATTTTACCTTCTGAGGGCGCGAGTTGTCCTGCCAAAATACGCAACAAAGTAGATTTTCCTGCCCCATTTGTACCAATGAGTGCTAGTTTATCCTTGATATTCAAGGACATATCTAAGCCGCGAAAAAGCCACCTCCCATAATAGCGTTTTCCTATATTTGAGAGCGAAATGTGAAAGCCTTTCTCCATGTTTCTTTTGCCTAAATTTCTGCACAAAAGTAAGGTTATTTTTTGTAGTTTCCCCTCAAAATTGCTACCTTTGCGTAAAGGAAAAAAAATGAGAAACGACGATTATATTGATTTGGGTAAAGCGATTACGCAGTTTTTGGAAAAACATGGAATGCGTGACGCGGCTGATATTCAAAAAATTATTGATAATTGGGAGAAAATTATGGGCAAACCCATTGCACAACAAACAGAACGACTTTGGCTCAGAGACCGTGTGTTTTATGTTGCGGTTAAATCTCCCGTTTGGAAAAATGAATTGACGATGATAAGGACAGCAATCAAGGAAATGATTCACGATAAAATTGGGCGCGTATTTTTAGATGAAGTACGCATCGTGTAAACTTTTAGGTAGTGGCATAAATGTAATGCTGTACGGGCTGCTTTAGCTGCCCGATAACTTGAAAAAACTTCGTTTTTGCGATTTTGCGGCAGATAAAGCAGCCGCTACAGGTTTTAGTTAGCATTACATTTGAAGGACTACCGTATATTAATCAATTGCTTCATACTTACTGATATTTTGAGATGCTTCTTTTGTATAACGAATTCTTTTGGTAAAAGAT
>JBJXHA010000161.1:0-2712 GCA_046160275.1 Bacteroidia bacterium
TCCAAAACATGAGTCTTATCCCTGCTTTTTGTTTGCTGTAGCCAACTATCGGGTTGCCGTCTAAAAACCAAACAGGGTGAGCATGCCAAATTTTGCTTTCTGCTTCGGTCAGCACGCCATCAATAGTTTGTGCAAGCAAGTTACAAATTGATTTGTCGTCCGGAGTCTGTTTGTCGTTGTATGTTTCAATCTCTTTGGTCATAGTTGTCTTTTTGTGAGGTTGTCATATCGATGCAGCAAACCCTTGTTATCGGCTGCTTTTGATTCTTTTTGTCTGTAAATATTTGTCAACGTCTTCGGATACTTGGTATTCATTGTCGTAAGGAAATTGACAACTGTCTTTTTGCAAGGTTTTGTTTTTTTCGTCAACTAGTTTATACATTTTGTCAATTAGTTGAAAGTCTCTGTTATAAAATTCTGTCTGCGTTTCATAAGCAACTCCGCCTGTGCAAATGCTATTAAAGAAGTTTGTTTGCCTTTCAAAAGCGAAAGTTTTTCCATCCTTGTCAAAGTAATGCGTTAGAATAATATTCCAGTCACCACTTTCACTAAATGGAAATTCAGAAGCCGTAATTATTTGTCTTAAACTGTCTTTGAGAATATTGAAAGTGGTTTCAACATTGTTAGGAAAATTTTCATTTTTAATTTGAATTAGTTCCTCCTTGTCAACCAATTTAGCCAAAATAATCAATTTGTCTTTGCTTTGCTTGAAAAGAGAATCAATATTTGTTTTCTGATATTTTAGTCTTTCAAGTATGTCTGGTTCAGGAAGAAGTCGGGAGGCGGAACTTGTCCTGCTGTCATTCGAGTTACAGGCTGTAATAAGTCCTACGAGAATTGTCAAGATGTATGTCAGTCGTTTCATTCTTACGCTGTCTTAACGTGATATGTAACATTTCGGGGGTTTGCGATGGCCGGGTGTTTTAGCACAACTAAGCGAAGCGATCTTACGAGTACCTTTGAAAAACAAAACAACTATCGAGTAAAACTTCATTCGGAGAACTGAACTTTCACCTTGACGCCAAGGGATCTGCGAAGCACAGCCTGTCCCGCCTTAGCTGGAGAACTGCCACTTTTGCCAAACCCGTGTTATGCCCAGTGCTCATCTTATTTATCCTCTTTACTAAATGCTATGTCGAGCACAAAAACTGGTTTAAAGCCATCTGTAGGTATAAAAGATATAGATGATATCGCTACCCTATAGTAAGGTTCAAAACTGTCGAAAATTTTTCCAATGCACTTTTGTGTTCCTTTTTGTTTGCCCTTTGAGTATGACGTTTCCCATTTGTCATCCATTGTTGAAGTTGTGTCAGTGAAAATAGGATGAACCAAATTTAGTATTCTTCCATATTCCATCTCAGCACTTTCTTTGTTGGAAAAGAAATATTTACACTCTAAAATCATAGGATGTTTAGTAGAGTCTTCTTGTCCCCCTTTTTCGGTTGCCAGAGAAGCGTTACCATAAATCAACATGACTTGAATTGAGTCGGGGTCTGATTGAATCAGACCTTTGTCTGTTGTAATACCTTTGAAAAAGGACGAGGGTTTGTAGCTGTTGAAAGTAGTGTCTGTTGAAATAAATCTCTTATCATTTACAATTACTTCACGAAGGTCTAAACGGGATTTCTTTAGAGGAAGATTGTAAAAAATATTTTCAATAATAGGATAAACTTGCCCGGTCTGCCCGGTGTCAGTCGATTGATTTGTTCGCTTGATTTGAGGATTTTTGGCTCCAGAGTTACAAGCTGACAGAGCTGCTGTTATGGTAGTAACAGATAAAACTAAAAGTGTTTTCATCATTTTCTGCTTGTTTTTCTGTTGTCCGTTTTGTGTTTGTCGTTCTACAATGACCGCTAACGGTTTTCGGCTTGGCGATGTGGCGGATTTTTAGCACAAAACTTGATTTGAAAAACTAATGTTTGATTTACCACAAAACTGTCTTTGGAACACGAAACCCCGCCTTTTGGGTAGGTGCTGTTAGTGGTTGCTCTTCTGTCTTTGGTCATTATGGTTTAAACTTTTCAAATGTCTTTCCGTTAAATTTATATGCTCCATTTTCGTGTGTTCCAAGCCAAAGGTCCCCATTGTTGTCTTTGTAAATACTGAATAAAGTAATGTCTTTTGAATTATCTTGAACTACATAATGAGTAATTTTCGTTCCATCATATTTCCAAACTCCATCACGATAGGTTACAAACCACAAATTACTATTGTTGTCTCTTACTGTTGAAAGATACTCGTCCAAATTGCTGTCCTTTTTCCCATCTAAACCACCTATGCTTTCGTGTCTTGTGTAGAATTTATTGCTTTTTAATGTGGTGCTGTCATAAACACTATAACGATATTCGGTATTGAACCAAAAGTCACCATTTTTGTCTTCTGTAATTGAACGCACTCCGTTCGCACCTTCATTGCGAAATTCTGTCACATCTTCTTCTGTAATCCATTCAAACGATTTTCCATCGTATCGGCAAACTCCAACTGGGTTTGTACCAAACCAAACTTTTCCTTTTCTGTCTTCATAAACGCTATAGATATCAAATGGATTGGATAAATTTGGGGGGTTAGGGAACTGCAATTCATACAATGTAATCCCATCATAGCGATATACTTTTCCAGTATTTCCATAAGAATATTCAAACCACAAATCTGTGGATTCAAGTTTCCAATTTTCACTTGGAACTGCTGTTAAAGTCGTGAAATTATTTCCGT
>JBJXHA010000162.1:0-14993 GCA_046160275.1 Bacteroidia bacterium
AACGATGCTGATGCCGCAACAGGATATACCGCTTTATTTACCCTAACTGCTGGACAACAAAAAACGGATATAGACGCAGGTGCTTATTCAACACGCGCAACCTTGGGTAACTTTGTGTGGAATGACCTCAACAAAAACGGACAACAAGACAGCGGGGAAGAGGGCTTGTCTGGGGTAACTGTAAAACTATACAATAGTGCAAACCAGTTGATTTCTAACGCAATCACAGATGCAAACGGAAAATATCTGTTCGTAAACTTGCAAGCTGGTACTTATTATGTAGAATTTGCAACCGTTCCAAATTATTCAGGGATGACTGCAAAAGACCAATTAGGTATTGCCGATGATTTAGACAGTGATGCAGATGGAAGTACCTTGCGTACAGGTAATTATACCTTAGCAGCTGGGGATATAAACTTAACGGTTGATGGTGGAATTGAAGTAGGCTCAACTGCCTCACTAGAAGGTTACGCTTGGTTTGATAGTAACGCTGATGGTTTACAAGCAGGTACAGAAAGCCCTGTTGCAGGGATTGTTGTTCAACTTATCAACGGCAGCAACCAAGTAGTAGCAGTTGCCATCACTGATGAAACGGGAAGATACTATTTCGATAATGTAGAAGTAGGTAGTTATTCTTTGAACTTCACAAATACACCTACAGGTTCGACCTTTACCCAAGCAGATGCAACAGGTAATTCACAAAATACCATAGACAGTGATGTAAACAGTTTAGGTAGAACTATCGTAAATGTAACTGCTGCTGACGCGACCAACTTAGACGGACCAGATGCAGGTTTAATTCCACCTTGTAGCGTAAGAGGTACTACTTTCTCTGACGAAGGACAAACACCTGACGGTTTACAAGGCGCAACAGAACCTATCATTCAAGGGGTTACAGTTACCTTATATCTTGCAGATGGTACAATGGTTGCGAACAAAGCTACAGATAAAAACGGAAATTATGCATTCACAGGCTTAACACCTGGTAGCTATTATGTAAACTTCGAAAACGTTCCTTCACGCGCTTTCACAGGCAAAGATGTAGAAGGAAACCTAAGAGATGACGTAGATAGTGATGCTGATCTCGTAACTGGAAATGTAGATGTGTTTAGCTTAGTTGCTGGAGAACATAAACGCGATGTTGACGCAGGATATGTAGGAAATGGAATCGTATTCCCGATTGAGTTAATGAGTTTTGACGCTGAATGGTCAAATGATGATGCCTTGTTGAAATGGGTAACAAAAACAGAACTCAATTCGAGCCACTTCGAAATCTGGCGTTCTATTGACGATGTTTCTTATGAAATTGTGGTGAATAACGTTCCCGCAGCAGGCACAAGCAATAGCAATCAAAAATACCATACCTACGATGATGGCGCACGCCTACTCAATGTAGAGAAGTTATACTATCGCTTGAAAATGGTTGACCTTGATGGCTCTTTCAAATGGAGTAACACTGCAGAGCTTGCGGCAATGAATTGGGCGGAACAAATTTATGTAAATCTATATCCAAATCCTGCAAAAACTAATTTGTTTGTAGATTACCAATTGTTCAAAGCCTCTGCCGCCGACCTCAAAATCGTGAACGCGGTTGGACAAGTTGTTTATCAACGCGAAAGCCTACCCAAAACGACTGATATGGCGCAACAAGTAATAGATGTTAGTAAATTTGCATCAGGCATTTATTACCTACATCTCTCCACAGAAGACCAACAAATTGTTAAGAAATTTGTGGTAGAATAACACGACCTATTTATATGGGTTGAATAAAAAGTATAGCGAGGCTGTCCCTAAAAAGGCAGCCTCCTTCTTTTTGTCTTCCTCCCATTTTGTAAACCCAACTGCTGCCTTCTTATTCAGAAGACGAGTATGCTGCTGCTGCCACTACAAATCGCCGCAGTTTGCAAAGTATCATCCAAGAACTTAAAGCCCTGCGCCTAGCTACAATTGCCTTATTTCAGTCCTTCAGCCCCGAAATGTTACAAAAATGCGGCATGGGCTTTAAAGGAGTAGCTGCCATTGGTTTTATTTTATCAGGGCACCAGCGTTGGCATCTCAAAATTATTGGAGAAAGGTATGAGCCTTTGAGTTAATAAAAGGGTTAGTTGCATAACATTTTATAGCTGTTTCGTTTTTACGAAACAGCTTTTTTATATATTAGTTTCACTAAATTAATTGCACTTAAGACGCTTGTTGTATGGGCTGCTTCAGCTGCCCACCATTGGCAAAAACTTCGTTTTTGCACTGATATGGCAGCTAAAGCAACCGCTACATGAAAAGTGCGCTTATTTAATTGATTTTAATTGATAAAAACTAGGTGAATTATTTTGAAACAAGAAATACCAATACCCCCAAGACATTGTTTACAATGCTATTTCTCCTCAATTAACTGCAAAGCTGCTTCAGTGCTTTTGCCGTTTTTTTTATTTTTTTCGCTTTTGCCTTGTCCCAAGTAACATTAAACGTCATTACTACATAACCATACTTAATATTGCTTAGGTTTTTTCCCAAATGTCATTGTTTCTGAATATCTCTATTTTTCACAATAAATATTACAACACACACTTATTTCTAAACAAATAGTAACAAAAATTTGTACTTATCAAAAAAACTTCTTTACTTTGTAAACCACCCATAATTAAGGTGAATCAAGTGTTGAAATGCTAAAATACAACATGTTTTGTCTGTTTTATTTAGCCTTATGCGTTAAAAATAAGCTAAAAAGTAAAAATTATGCATTTTTAACTAAAACCATAAGTATTTGTGTTTTTGTAACATGATGTACTGTGTTATAGGGAATTTAATCATAGAATGCCATACCTTTTTTACCAGTTTTTTGAATAAATATACTGATAACCAGTGTATTAACTCATTCTTTTTCAACTCTTGATTTTACATAATGAATAGTTAACCTTATTTTTCCTTTGTTTTTTTATCTAACCTCTTTCGTATATTTCTTATACCTCTTTTTTAAATTGATTATTTATGAAAAAGTCTTTCTTACTCTTTTGGGGCTTTTAGCCTCACATTTTACGCTTCATGCACAGGTTGAGGTAGTTTCCTCCCTGAATATGACCACAGGGACTTATGCTACCCTACAAGCTGCTTTTGCAGTTGTTAATGATGGGACTTACACAGGTGCCGTTCAAATTTCAATCACGGCTAACACTACTGAACCAGCAACTGCTGTCTTGAACGCGAGTGGTGCAGGTGCAGCAAGTTATTCGGCTGTAACGATTATGCCTGTGGGAGGTGCAAGGATTGTTTCGGGCGATATTGCAGGTCCTCTTGTGGATTTGAATGGTGCCGACAATGTAACGATTAACGGAGCCGATTTGCTTACTTTTTCTAATCTAAGTATTTCTGGTACAGCAGGCACAAGTACTATTCGTTTTATGGGAGATGCAACAAGTAATACGATTAATTGGTGCCATATTTTGGGGTCTTCTACCGCTATTACCGAAGGCGGAAACGTGCTGTTTTCGGGTGGGGCACTTGTTTCTGGGAATGACAATAATACGCTCTACGCTTGTAACATCGGACCTGCCGGAACAAACCTACCCGTTAGGGCAATTCATAGCGTAGGTTCGACTACTTCTAGCACTACGTTTAATAGTAACATTACGATTGATAGCTGTAATGTCTATGACTTTTTTCATCCCACTATCCAAAGTAATGGAATTTTGGTAGGAGCTGGAAGTACAGAGTGGACGATAACAGATTGTCGTTTTTATCAAACAGCAACTCGTACACAAACTACTGCAGCGGGACATCATGTGATTGAGCTAAATAGCACAAATATCGATAACTGTAGCATTACAAACAATATCATCGGCTATGCAAGCTCGGCGGGCACGGGCACCTACACTTTGGTCATTCCAAGTAGTGGTGGACGTATGCATGGTATTCGAGTGACTACGCATGGTATCATTACCCCTTCTAGCATTCAAGGAAATACGATTACGGCTATCAATATAAGTGGTAGCTCTTCGGGGACAGGATCAGGCAATTCTCCTTTTGGGGGGATTATGATTGTTCCATCTACTAGTAATGTGAGAGTCAATATTGGAAACTTGGTAGGTAACACTATCGGTAGTACTTCTGTGCCAGGAGCGATTACTTTTAGCACTGCTTCTACTAGTAACAGTGAGATTTATGGTACCTACTATTTTCCTACGGCTAATGCAGATATTCGTAATTATAAAATGGGGGGCATTACCGCATCTAATACTTCGACAGGCTCTATTCTTTTCTTTGGCATACGTGCATTTACGGGTAGTGCTAATGTGGACATAATACAAAACAATACAATAGGTTATGCTGCTGCTCCTATTACTGTGTCTGCCCCTTCTAGTACAGCTTCAAGAGCGGTAGGTATTCAGGAACAAGATGGTAACGCAACGATAACAGGCAATACGGTTAGTTACATTACGATAGACGCTGGTTCTATTTCAACAGCGGCTCTTACTCATGCAATGGCAGGGATACTATACTCTGGAACTTCAGCTAGTGTGGGGCGCAATATCTCTCAAAATACCATTCATTCTTTGACGAATACGCATCCTTCTGCAGCTATGCTGATAAATGGCATCACTTATAATGCCTCAACGTCTGGTACAAATATTGTTTCTCAGAATACCATTCATTCGATAAATGTATCAAGTCCTGCTGCTACCTTGTCAGGAATTCGTGTATTCGCAGGAACGTCAACTTTTCAGAATAATATGATAAGTCTTGGCGATGCTATGACTGCGGGTACAGCGATTAATGGGATTTTGGAGGCTGCTGGTACAAACAATTTTTACTTTAATAGCGTTTGCATCGGCGGAACAGGGGTGGTAGGGGTAGCAAATACCTTTGCTTTTAATAGTACGCTTACTAGTACACGCAATTACCTAAACAATATCTTCTATAATATTCGCTCAAATGCTTCGGGAACAAGCATAAATTATGGGATACAAGTGGGGGGAACTGCACCTAATCCTCCGGGTTTGATTAGTAATTATAATTTGATTTATACCAATGGCACAGGCACAATGTTCGGAAGATTTAACGCGGCTAATGTAGCAGACTTAATGGCTTGGCAAACAGCTACGGGACAAGATGCGAATTCTCTTAGCACCACAGTACCTTTTGTTTCCCATACCAACCTACACCTTTGTGTGGCTAACTCAGGTGCAGGAACACCTGTTGCGGGCGTAACTAACGACATAGATGGCGATACGCGTAACGCAACTACCCCTAATATAGGTGCAGATGAGGTTGTTCTCCCTACTATCACAGGCTTAAATGCAACTTATTGTTCAGGTGATGCTGATATTACCTTAGCCGCAACTCCTTCAGGAGGGACATTTACCGTGAATGGCACAAGTGCAACGGAATTTAGCCCAGGTACTGCTTCCTTAGCCCCTGCTACGAATGCAGTGGTTTATACGAGTTTGGCAGGTTGTACTGCCTCACAAACGGTAACAGTAAACGAATCTTCTGATGTTACCTTAGCGCAAGCAGGCGGTATCACAAGTGGCACAGGTATCACAACACTAACGCAAGCTTGTGTGGGTACCCCCGTTACTTTGACTGCTGCTACTACGGGACCTGCGGTAACAAATTATCAATGGCAAAGAAATGGTACGGATTTACCTGGTGAAACCAACGCAACCTTTACAACGAGTTCAGGTTGGGGTGTTTATCGTGTTCGTATTACCAATGCGAATACTTGTATAACCAATGCAGATACTTTCGCTGTTAGTTTCCGTTCTTTACCAAATGCACAAGCAGGTACAGACAAAAATGTATGCGAAGGGAGTACAGCAACTTTGGGTACAACAAACAATGCAAGTTATACTTATTCATGGCACCCAACCACAAATTTGTCAAGTGCTACCATTTTTAACCCCATAGTAACTGCAACTACAGGCTCAGCGACTTATACGGTATATGTGTCTCAAGCAATTGCTAACACAGGTGGTTTGGTATGTTCAAAATCTGATGCAGTTATTGTAAATACGCTTACACCTCCTGCTGCCCCAACAATTGCAGTATCAGCCCCTGCGACTTTGGTAGGAAATGCAAGTCCTTCTCTTTGTGAAGGTTCTGGTGTAATTACCTTATCCCCAAGTGGTACAGCAGGTGCTACGCAGTTGCAATGGTTGAAAAATGGAGTGCAAGTAACGCTAACCAACAATTTATCGGCTGTATTGAATGTATCAAATACTGCGGGTATTGCGGCAAACTACACCGCCAAAGTAAGAGCCGCTAATGGTTGCTTCTCACCTGCCTCAAATGTTATTGCTGCTACTATCAATCAAGCAGCAATGCCTACCATTACCCCAGCAGGAACAAACAATATCATTTTAGTGTGTTTTGGTCCTAATACCTCTGCTTCTGAATTATTGACAGCAAGTGTAACAAGCGGTACACCAACTTATGCTTGGTATCAATCAGGTGTAGTAACATCCGTGGGAAGTGGGAATACTTATACAGCAACCGTTACAAATGCGATAACGAGCAAAACGTTCAACGTAAAAGCAACTTATTTGAATGGTTGTATTCGCACATCAGTAAACAAAGTAGTACGTAAAAATACCACTTGTAGAGAGGATATGACAGTCGTTGAGGAAGTCGTTTTGGCAGAAGAAATGACAGCTTATCCCAATCCGACAAGCGATAAGTTGAAAGTTACTATCAACAACAGTGCAGCATTTACAGGAACATTAACTTTGAGCAATACTTTAGGACAAACCGTAATGAGCCAAAACATTGACCTTAACGAAGGCGATGCAATGGAAACCTTAGATATGTCTAAATTGCCACAAGGTATTTATAACCTTACTTTTGATACCGAAACTACGCATCAAGTAGTGAAAGTGGTAAAAGAATAGGGGAAGTAGGGGATAGGATGAATTAAAAACAGCCGTTTTGCAAAAGCAAAACGGCTGTTTCTTTTTTTGGTAGTCCTTCAAATGTAATGCTAACTAAAACCTGTAGCGGCTGCTTTAGCTGCCGCAAAAGCGCAAAAACGAAGTTTTTGCAAGTTATCGGGCAGCTAAAGCAGCCCGGACAGCATTACATTTATGCCACTACCCTTTTTTTATAGGATAAAATTAGGCTCGTTATTTTGAAATAAAAAATAATTACCTTTCTTTTTAGTAATGAGAACAAAATAAGTTACGAATTTCAAAAGTGTATTTGCTTGGCAATCAAAGATTTACTTCTGATAACTGTTTACTGTTAATTGTTCACTGATACTTACTCTTACTTCGCTGCGTGTTCTTCTGTATTTTCCGTCTGATGTTTGAAGGGGTGGCGCGGCTCCCATGCTTCGGTTTTGATACGATTCATGACAGGGGTAGCCAAGCGGTTAAACAAACTGTTGGTAAGTTTTAGGTAAAGTTGCGCGGGATGTGCAGTTGCGCCTACGGTTGTTTTGATTTCCATTGCCGTTCTCCCAAAGGAAATGGTAGGAAATTTTTCGTCTATTGCGGTGCGGATAATGTCATACAAAATACGCTGATAGATTTTATAGGTATGATTGGTTGTATCTTCATAACCCAAAAAATGCGCCTCTAAAATCTCATTCGCACGAACTACCGTCATAAATCCAACAAACTCATCTTCAAGAAAATAGCCTGTAATTTTCACCTTATCACCCAAGCTCTTTTTTACTTTCAACAAATAATCTTCCGCAGGATTTTGCATATTAAAACCCGCCTTAGAAACCACAGATTGAAAAAAGCGATGCATCGTAGGAGTATAATGCTCAATTTCTGCTACGGTCAATTCGCGGGTAGTTAGGGGGCTACTTTTCTTCTCCACACTTTTTTGGCGTTGGCGATATCTAGAAGAAAGCGCGTCTTGATAATCTTTGAAAGATTTCCATTCAGGTAGAATTTCCATTTCCATAATGGGTTCAACCACGAAGGGGTGAAAACCTGCTTGTTGAAAAGTGTTTGTTGGATGTTGTTCTGTGAGAAAAAAGTCTTTCACCAAAATTCCCCTAATTCCTTGCTGCTTTCTTTCCATTTTATAAAGATGCTCACAAGTTTTCATCAATAATTGAAAAGCATCTTGTGCCGACAAATTAGGGCAGTGCGTAAAAGCATATTCGCCACTCAAAAACACATTTCCACAGACCAACAAGTTCACATCAAAATAAGCTGCGAGGCTGTTGATTCTTTGCGAAAAAAAGTTCTTGGTTTTCCCCCAGATTCCGTTTGCCGCTTCTGCCTGAATAAAGCCTTTTACCTTGGAAACAGAGAAATTAACAATTTGAAAATAAGCAGTTCCAACTAATTCTTTTTTATCATATATCAAAACATAGCGAAACTTCATATCAGGTTGCGCCGATTCAACTCCCTGTAAATAAGAAAGTTGCATAAAAAACTGCTTACTTTGGGCATACTGATGCCACTCTGCCCAAGGAACGAGAGTCGCGCTATCAAATATTTTATAATGAATCGTTTCTGCTAAAGTTGCTTGTTTAGGGCAAATAGCGGAAAGCGGAAAGGAAGAGAACGTGCAAGTCGTAGAATGAGCATCCATCGGTGTTATGTAAAATTTGAGAAAAAAACAACCCCACTTAAACGGTAAAAAGGGGGGGAAAGTTCTATTTTTGGTAAAATAAAAAGAAAGGGAATCTCACGACTCCCATTTCCACCCTTAATCCATATTAGTAACTTGACAATTTCTGATAATAGCTGATTTGCGAAAATCAACCCTTAGCAGCTTGCTACAAATAGGTGTTTTGCAAGGGAATATTTATGCTGACAAAGGTCTTGTATATGTTCTACAAAATTGTGAAAAGCAATCGTTTCGTAGCGATTGGTATTCATTGGTTGATGCGATTGCAGCAAACTAATGACCTGCATTTGCGAGCTGTAATGTGTCGGCAAAGGATAACCTTCTAGCGTTTTGGTCGCGCTAAGGGTTTCCAATTTGAGGAATTTATTTTCTTTGAGGCGCGTGATTTCTTGCAAAGATTTGTCTTGAAAATTGCGCAAATAGAGGCGGTCAAGTTGTAGCACAAAAGGAAGGAGTTCTTCGGTTTGAAAAATGTTAGATTGAAAATTTCGGTTTTCGCCGCCGTACAATTTTCGAAATTCATGGGTAAATAAGCGATAAAAATTTCCAAATTCTCGCTCTACAATTCGCGCTTGCAAAGTGTATGATTCTTCGATTTTGCCATAGACATATCGTTTGCCATTTGCCGAAGCAGGATAAGGAATTAAATATTCTCTGGACTTTTCGAAGACAAAATCGTTTTGATATTGCTCCGCAAAAATGTCTTGCATTGCGCCTCTGTTTTCAAAGGTCAAGCGATAAGGTAAAAATATTTGCCAATGTGCCATGTAAGTGAAAAAGTAATAGTGAATAATGAAAAGTCTGCGCGTATCCTCCTCTGCAAATAATGATAGCACAAATTACGATATTTTTTAGCAATAATCCAAATTTTTTCAAAAACTTTTCGCTTTTTTTTAGCAAAGTGCAGATTTTCAGCGAATTATTTTTTGCCGAAATCCAAAAAATGTTAGATGAGGTATCCCCTAAATTCAAAGATGCAAAAACAAAGCTAGGGCAAATTACTGTACCTAGTGATGAGGAGGAAATCACAAAACTGGTGCAGGGCATGAATAAAGGAATAGAAGAGGTGTCAAAAATGCTTGAAGAGCAGCAAACTTGGCTAAGAACGTATTTCAGTAAAGGAAAATCTGCACGAAGAGCAATGTTTTATGAGAAAAGAGTAAGCTTGTGGGGGATTCCTGTTAAGTAAGGCTGGGAAATGAAGTTATTGAAAATCAGATGTGTAGTTCTATATTGAAATTCACTGAAAGTAAATTTGCGCCCACCTTTCTTGGCAAAATCAAATTCTCCGCAATGTATCTAATTGTGGAAAGCAAGTCTGGATTTTTGCAGTATCCTTATTTTATTATTCCTTCTTTGCGTAAGAACTTGTATTTCCTCCATTACTTAATCAGATTTTACTTTGTTTTTGGGAGCTTTTGGGCTTATACAGATGCTTGCTTCTTCTGCTGTCTTTTTAACTGTCTCTCTAAACGTTTCTTTTTGCGTTTCTGCCTATTTTCGTCTCTCCAATCAGGATTCCAAGCATCACTAAGTGCTATATAGAGCAAAATTATATAAAGAGCTATGAATAAGACTAAGAAAGAAGTCATTGACAATGTGATGATAAAAAGTGCTGAACCTACTATACCAGCAACCAACCCATAGATACTTATCAACACAGCAATACCCCCAAAAACACTTAAACCTGCATATCCCCACGATTTTAATTTATCGGGTATTGCTACCACAAAGAATAAGGATAATAATAAGTATGCTAAAATAGCTAAAATCAAGGCAATTATCCCCAAAATAGGGAATTGATAAGAAGCCTGTGGAATAGCAGAAAGTTTGTGTAATGCTGCAAGTATAATCATAAAAAATAATGGTAGTTATCAATAAAATGTAGTTTTCGACTACGATGAACAAGTAATAGCTTTAAAATGAGCAACTTACTTTTTTGTAAAAACTAGATACTTCTTTATAGAACCCTGCAAATGCCACCTAGTTTGCTAAGGGCTAAAAATACCTCATTTCTAGTTAATTGTTTTTTCTGCCTTTTTAGTATGGACAGTAGCTAAAATCACCTCCATCGCCTTCGCAATCACACTTGTATCATATAAACCTAAGTGAGAAATGCGCATAATTTTTCCTTTCCAATGGTCTTGCCCACCCGACATTTCGACTCCGTTGGCAATGCAAGCAGCTTTTAGTTGTGTCATATTTTGGTCGGGAAAAGAAAAAGCCGTAAGCGAATCGCTTGGTAATTCACTCCAAATCAAGCCCTTATTTGCTAATACAAATTTTTTAAAAGTATGAGAAGCAGCAAGCGTTTCATTCCAAATCACAGGTAATTCTTTGCTTATGATATAATCTAATATGGCATTTACCCCATAAAATAACTGCACAGGCGGCGAGTAAGGGTAAGCATTTTTTTGTGCCGCATGATAATAGTTGTATAAATTGCGCGCATCTCCCGCGTCAGAAGCTTGCAAATGCGCTACGACTTGTTCTGATAAGGCAAAATAGCAAGTTCCCGTAGGATTCATCAGCGCTTTTTGTGCAGCCACCACCGCCGCATCTATTTTCCAGTCATCAAAATAAAAAGGCAAAGCCCCCACCGAACTAATGGCATCAACCACCGCCAAAATAGAAGGGTATTTTTGTTTGACGGCAAAAACAATTTCTTCAATATCTAACAACGCACCCGTAGAAGTTTCGCAATGCGTCAAAATCATGCCTTTGACATCAGCTTCCTTTTCTAAGGTTTGCAAAATTTGTTCAGGCGAAACCGTTTTCCCCCAATCTGTTTCTATTTCAAGGAGTTGCAATCCCAAAAGACGCACATAATTTGCCCATCTTTTGCTAAATTTCCCCATAGAAACCACTAATATTTTGTCTTGCCCCCGAAACAAAGAGCTAATTAACGCCTCCATTCCCATAGAGCCGTTCCCAATCATGGCAAGGCTTGTTTGCTCCGTTTGAAATAAATATTTCAATTTGTTAAGAAAGGCTTCATAAAAGTCATAAAAAGCCTGAGAATGATGCTGCATCGTTTGCTGTGAAATGGCTTCTGTCACAAAAGGCGGAACAGCAACAGGACCAGGCGTAAGAAGAAGATACGGAGATGGATTCATAAGGTTTATGATTTTGGGATAAACCTAGCAAGGTTCAGGAAAAACCTTGCTAGGTTAAAAACAGTTGTTTTTATTTTTTTTTCAGACCTGCTAAGATTTTTCCTGAATCTTAGCAGGTCTAATCAAAGGCTGTTTTACTGCTTAATAAACTACTAGGTCTAATCCACTCATTTCACTTTAAAATCCAGCATTTTTTTTCCTTCCAAATAAGCCTCTAAGGTATCGCCTACTTGTACAGCTCCTACGCCTGCAGGTGTTCCCGTAAAAATAACATCTCCTTTTTTGATAATAATGAATTTGGTGATGTATTCAATCAAGGAAGCAACGGAATGAATCATGTCGGCACTGTGTCCTATTTGGCGTTTTTCTCCATTCAGAAACATTTCAAAATGAATGTCTTGCACGGTGGCGAAATCAGCCATCGGCAAAAAATCGGAAAGAGGTGCAGATTGGTTAAAACACTTCGCAAGTGTCCAAGGTAAGCCTTTTTTCTTGGCTTCTGTTTGCAAGTCGCGGGCGGTAAAATCAATGCCCAAGCCAATGCCATCTAAATATTCTAAGGCATATTTTTCCTGCACATATTTTCCTTGTTTGCCCACACGAAATGCCAATTCACACTCAAAATGAATGTCTTTGCTAAATTCGGGATAATAAAAATCGGCATTATTGCGCACCACAGCCGAATCAGGCTTGATAAAAATCACAGGTTGCTCAGGAACCGCATTGCCTAATTCTTTGGCGTGTTCGGCATAATTTCGCCCTACACAAATAATTTTCATTGTTTTGAGAGATTAAAATATGTTAAGTAATGGATAAATTAAGAATGAATAATGGAGAATTGAGCTAATTTGTTTACAGTTCTCAAAATATCCATTTTTCCGCTTAGAAAAGAACGAGCAGCAAAGGTAAAAATAGTTACCTATTCTCCTTACAAAGAAACTACTTTTTTGAGAGGAAAAGAAAATAAACATCTCGTAAATTGTTAATTATAAGTTAGTTGTGCGTTTTTTGCTTTTGTCGAAAATAAAAAAAATTACATTTTTAATTGCGATTGTTTTGCAAATTAACAAGAATCTATTAACTTCGTACAATTATTGCTATAAAAACCACAAAATTGAAATATAGCAATTTTGTCATTTTTTTCCTGCTTGGATAATTTTCATATTTTTTGAGGCTTATGTTCTCTTTCACCCATTTTCCCCCACAATCTAACTAAATAACGAATGGATATACTTGAACAAATTATACAAAACTTAACGAGTGATGAGGTTAGGCGGTTCAAAATTCTCTCTAATCGGTTTAAAGCTGATGAAGAGAAAAAGCTGTTGATACTGTTTGATGCCATTCGCGCAGGCAATTATGAAAACGTAGAAGATAGCATTATTGAGCAACTGTATGGTGATATTGGGTCAAATGCCAAAAATAATTACTATCGCTTGCGCAATAAACTGCTCAACAATGTGGAAAAAAGTGTGCTTTTTTACCACTTCAACTATAAAAATGCCATCGAATCACATAGCAATTTGCAACTTGCTGCGCTACTTACAGAGCGCGGTTTGTATCGTGAATCGTATTATTACCTCAAAAAAGCAGAGAAACTTGCCTATCAAAATGACCAATTTCACTTGTTAGAGGTGGTTTTTGACGAAATTATTCGGCTTGCCCTCAAACATATTGACGTGGACATTGAATCCATTTTGAAAAAACAACAAGAAAACCGCCGCAAACTCGAAATGCAGCGCAAAATTAATGAAGTATTGGCATTAGTTTCACAACAAATGATAAAAAGAAATTTCAGTCGGGCGAAAAAGAACGATTCGGTGATTGGAATTTTGGAGGAAGCGCAAAAACTATTGGAATCGCATCAAGATGTGTTTCAGTCGGTGGCAGGTAAATTGTTGATTTTTAGAACGATTCGTACCATTTTAATTCAAAAAGGAGCTTATTCAGAGCTAGAAAAATATACCAATGAAATTTTAGAAGGCTTTGAAACGCAAAAATCTTTTACCAGAGAAAACCACAGCGATAGGCTGATGATTCGCATTAGTCGGATTCATGCTTTGCGTAAATTGTTGAATATCAAGCAAGAAAAGAGTGAAATTGAGAAATTGGCGGAGGAGTTGGAAATGTATCATCGCCAAAATTATCAAGAATATGTGGTGTATTATTATAATGCAAAAATCAACAACCAAAAACTGTTAGGAGATTTGGAGGGCGCGAGCGTTACCTTGAAAAATGCCTTACAACACAAGGAAATTTTGCAAAATAACCTCAATGAATTGATTTTTATGATAAGTTTGGCAGACCAATATTTTTGCCAAAATTTGTATATTCATGCCATTGATACGCTGCAAAAAATCAAAACGAACAAGAAATTTGTGCAACTCAGCGATGAAATTCGGTATTATTTGGTGATTTTTGAAATGATTTGTCAATTTGAAGCGAAAAATTATGGGCAAATCACGCACCTTTTTCAAGCCATCAAAACGGAATTTAAGGCAATTTGGAAAGACGAAAGTTACGACAGGTCGCATAAATTGGTGGAGATTTTGATGCGCATGACACAAGCCGCAATTGATGGGAAAAAGACCTTCATCAAATCGGCATACAAATCCTTTTTAGAAGAGTTCGGCTCTTCGGAAGTATCTGATAACCATATTATTATGTACGAGTTATACCTACAATCAAAAGTAGAAGACAAGGAGTATTATACCTTGCTTTGTGAGTTTGTAGGGAAGAAATAAGGATGGGCAAGCATTATTAAACACACACATTGTTCAATTTTTGCAGGAATTTCCTGCGTAAATCCATCATGAGATAAAAAATATGCAACCAGAACTTCAAAAATATCAGTTGATTCAAACGATTACAAAAATCGAAAATGATTGGATGCTTCAACAAATTAGCACCTTTCTTCAAAAACTCATGCTACAAAATAGCGCGTGGGGACAAGTTGTGAAGCCCTTGCGCAAAACAACCACCTTAACTGGGCTAAAAGCAGCGCAAAATTACCAAAAACCTACGCAAGACAAAATAGACGTGGCAATTCAAAGTTTAGCGATAGAAGAACCCATTGAGGAATTATTAGCGCAATTATCAAAATGAATTATTTATTGGATACGAATGTGTTGTTGCACTATGTACGTGCTACTCCTCTAAAGAAAACAATAGACACTCATTATGACCATTTAGATGGCGTGTTTTTGAAGGTGGAAAGGATTGAGCCTTAGTTATACTGTAAACGGGATAAGTTTTCCTAAGCCTTTCGTAAATATTCTCATGATTTAGCGTGGGAAT
>JBJXHA010000163.1:0-6898 GCA_046160275.1 Bacteroidia bacterium
AGTGTAATTGTTTCGAATCAGAAGATGAAGAAGTAGCGTAATGGATAATTGATAATGGAAAATTGTATCAATTATTTTAATTATCAATGTCTTAAAAGAGGTATTTAAGTCAAGATATACAAAAACAGAGGTAGGGAATTGTTTCCTACCTCTGTTTTTGTTACTAAGTGCAAGCATCCCCACTCGTGCTACCGCTTTTTCGCCACAATCTCCTGCACTACCCTAAATCCCATCGGGATTTCCGCACGATATTGATTAGGAACTTGGTATAACCTATCAGAAACGCGCAAATCGTGTTCATTTCCATTGTACGCGCCCCCTCTTAATACGCCTTGATGACCAATATTGGGTCCTTTAGGGTTTTGAACAAGCTCTCCGCTTTGTGTTCTGCGTATACAGTCTTTGTAATAACTTTTGCTATACCAGTCACTGCACCATTCCCACACATTGCCCGACATATCATATAAACCGAGTTCGTTTGCTCGTTTTTGTTTGACGGGACATACATTTGTTACCTCAAAACAAGCAACAGCATTGGCATCATTCCCACCACTATATAAATTATTTGCCTTACTTTTTCTCCCCCCTTTTGCCGCGTATTCCCATTCAGCCTCTGTGGGAAGGCGAAATTTCTTACCTGTTTCCTTTGAAAGCCACGCACAATATTCCATCGCATCTTTGCGTGTAACATTATAAATGGGGCGGTCATCATTACTTGTTTTGGGAACATTTGGCGGCAGGGGACGGTAACTTTTCTTACAAAATGCTTTCCATTGCCCTTGCGTTACCTCCGTTACCCCAATATAATAAGGTGAAATCGAAACTTGATGAAGCGGTTTTTCATCTTCCTGCCCTTTTCCCACCATTCCCATAAAATAACTTCCTCCCTCAATCAACTGCATTTCAGGCACATCTCCTCCTACATGTGCAATTTTTTCTGTAAAATTTCCAAATTGCCAGCCCAAAAAGATGATTCCTCCAACTGCCAATGCCCCAACCCCATAGCCTACTTTTTTCCAAAGAGAGCGTTTATTGGTTGCTTTGGCTGCTTCTTGCGCGGCAATGCTGTCTTGGCAAGTTTTGATTCTTTCGCGCAACTTTTTGTTACTCGAATCTTTTTCAAACAAATTTTTATAAATCGCTAGAGCCTCCTCTGCTTTGCCTGCTTGCAACAAGTCATCAGCTGCTTGCAACTGATTGACAGGTTGTGGTTTCTCTTTCGGTTGCTCTTTGGGCTTAGGTTTTTCTTTTGGTTTTGCAGGTTCGAGTTCTTCAGGCAAATCCAAGGGTTTAATCTGCTCTTCTTCCTCTGCTTTCGGTTTAACAATAGGCGTAGGTTCTTTTTCAGGTTGAGGAGGGAGGGGAGGGGGCGTTACCTCCTTCACTTCTTCCTTAATAATAGGTGGCTCAACTTTGGGCTTTTCTTCCACCACATTGGGCTGCGAACTCGGCTGCATTAAGGCATTAATAAAAGCCGTTACCGATTGAAAACGAAAGACTGCATCGAGTTCCATGGCTTTCATAATGGTATCGTTTACGCCATTGGAAAGCAAAGGATTTAATTCTCTGGGCGATTTCAAGGGTTGTGTTTGGCGACTAGGAGCTGCCGTAGGCACAACGCCCGTTAATAAACGATACATCAACGCGCCAAGCGAATAAATATCCGTAAAAGCCCCCCTATCTGCGTGTGCATCGTACTGTTCAGGTGGCGCGTAGCCTGGCGTAAGCATAATGCTATGTTTTTGGGCAAATTCTGCGGTAATGTGTTCGCGGGCAGCACCAAAATCTATTAAAATAATGCTGCCTTTTTCAGTAACTAACACATTATCAGGTTTTATATCTCGATGCAAAATTTGCTTTTTATGCATATCTGACAAAGCAATCGCAAGTTGACGCATAATTTTAATGGCATCACCTTCGATAATTCGTCCATTGGTTTGCTGTGCCGCAAAATCTGTCAAACTAATGCCCTTCACATAAGGCATCACGAAATAAGCGGTTTTATTTTCCTCAAAATGGTCAATTACATCTACGATATAGGGATTTTCATCAAATTTTGCCAACAAACGCGCTTCTTCCAAAAACTTTAATTTGAAGCGGTCATATTCTTCAGGCGAAAGCGTATCGGGTTTAATAGAATTGTCTAATTGGCGGCTCATGTAGCCACGCATAAAAAACTCCTTAATCACCACTTGTTTTTCAAGTGCGCGATGCACTGCCAAATAAGTAATGCCAAAGCCGCCTTGCCCCAAGACGCTTTGTATAACATATTTTCCGCTATTGAGTTCTGTTCCGATTGTAAGTTGGCTCATGGATATGAAATATTTATGCAAAGATAAGCGTTTTTTGCTTTTTTTTCGAAAATTTATTCAAACACTTCTGCGAAAACTTGTATCGTTTTGGGATACTTAAAGCCTTGAATATGATGATAATAGTAAGAAAAAAGGGTAGAAAGGAAATTGCGCTTTTCGAGCTGTGAAAAAGAAAAATCTTGGCAATTTTCCAAGGAAGTGTACATAAACCACAAAATCATTTGGCAAACTTTGGTATCACCTCCCACTTGATTCCGAAGCGTTCCATTTGGCAGGTCAAATGCTATCACTTTGTCCACGTCTTTTACTTCGTTATTTGGGAAAAAACCTAAAATTCGAGTAAATTGTACCAAAAAATAAAAAAAATAGTGAATTAACCTGTCGTTTTTTTCTTCTAAGGCATGAACGAGTTGTGTCAGCATTTCGAATAATTCGGCATCAGGCTCTTCCTCTTTCATACAATCATACACAATTTCAAGCATCGTTAAACCTAAAGAAATTTTAATAGGCTCTATTTGTACACTGTTCAGAAGGGTAAGGGCGCGACTTTCACTAATTTTTGGTAATTGATTTGCCAATTTTTCAATAAACACAATCTCCACCAAAGAAAGCGGCTGAAAATAACTGTATTTCGTGCGTGAGCGAGCCGAGCCATAGCCCGTAATAATAAAAGATTTTGCCCCAAAATCTCGCGTAAAAAGCCGCACTATCAAATTACTTTCTTGATGTTTTACTGCTTTTAACACAATCGCCTCTGTTTTTTTTATCATAATTTAGTGTAAATCAATGGGGAAAGTTTTTTAGGGTTGGCAACTTTCTAAAAAGTTGCCAACCCTAAAAAACTACTTATTCTCCACAAAGATAGCACATTCTCAAAAATAATCTCACAAAAATTTGGTAGGCATCTAAACTTTGTCTAATTTCGCACCCTAATTGAAAACAGGTTCAATTATAAATATTTTTCTAAGGAAGGGAGGTAATTTTTCGTGTTAATTATTGACATTAAAGACGGAGAAGCTTTAGACAAAGCTTTGAGAAGATTTAAAAAGAAGTTTGAGAAAGTAGGGATTTTGAAGGAAACCAGAAGACGTTCAACGTATAGCAAACCTTCAGAAGTGAAAAAAGAGCAGTTGAAAAAAGCGGTTAGCCGCCAACGCTACTACGTAAAAGAAAACTTCTAATTTCAAAATAAAAGAGGCTGCCTTGAAGGGGTAGCCTCTTTTTGTTTGAAGTTTACGAAACTTATTACCTACCCTATATTCCTATTCACAAAAAGAGGATACACATAAATCTCCCTTGAAAAACCCCTACCTTTTCGTATCTTTGCATCAAATTTTAGTTTCCCTTAGCTTATGCCTCAACACATCAAAAATATTGGAATTGGCAATTCTTATGTGAGCCAAATTATATATGAACTGCGCCAAAAAGACGTGCAGCAAGACCGTATGCGTTTTCGCCGAAATATGGAAAAATTGGGGGCGATTTTGGCGTACCATGTGAGCATGGAGTTGACTTATCAAACAGAAGTAACGGAAACGGTGCTGGGAGAATTGGAAATGAATGTGTTGCAAGAGCAGCCTGTTATCGTTTCGATTTTACGGGCGGGAATTCCTTTGCACAATGCATTCCTTGATTTTTTTGATAATGCGGACAATGCCTTTATTTCGGCTTATCGTCATCACACACGCGGCAATGAGTTTATTATTAAATTAGACTACATGGCTTCTCCTGAATTGGGAGAAAGGGACATCATTCTCATTGACCCGATGATTGCCACAGGAAGTAGTATTTGCTTGTGTTACAAAGCATTAACAGAAATGGGGATTCCGCGAAATATTTACATCGTAGGCGTAATTGCGAGCGAAGAAGGCTTGGAAAATGTGCGAAGAAAAATTCCCAATGCCAAAATTTTTGTAGCCGCCATAGACGCAGAACTTACAGCAAAAGCCTACATTATCCCAGGTTTAGGTGATGCAGGTGATTTGGCTTTCGGACCTAAAGGTGTTTTGAGTGAAGAAGTAGATTAAAAAATTATGTTATCTATAGAAGAGTTAAATAAAATCATCAATTCCCTAGAAACAGATAGAGTCGAAAAAACAGTTTCTTGGGATAAAAGGGATAAATTTGGGGAAGCGATTTGTGCTTTTTCCAATGACTTGCCGAATCATCAAAAAAATGGCTATTTAATCATCGGAGTTCGTGATGACAATACAATAGAGGGAATAAAGGCAAATGATAAGGAGAAAGATAGATCATTACAATTATTGAGTGATTTTGGTACTGACGGCAGAGTTACACCACGCCCTTCTATTACGATTCAAGTCTATAACCTTGACGAAAAAGAAATTATTGTAGTGGAGGTAAGCCCCTCTCCTCACCCTCCTGTTCGCTATAATGGGAATGTGTATGTACGAGTTGGCCCTAGAAAGGCGATTGCGAGCGAAGCCGATGAGCGAATATTGACAGAAAAAAGAACTGCGAAGGCGCGAACTTTCGATGCTTTGCCATGTTGGGATTCGAGTTTGGAAGACTTGGCAACCGATGTCATTCGACTTACTTATTTACCTACCGCCGTTCACCAAGATATTTTACGGGCAAATCACCGAGATTTTAAACAGCAATTAGCATCTCTTAGGTTGTATGATTTAAAACATGATTTGCCTACTAATGCGGGGATATTAATGTTTGGGCTAGACCCTACTTATTTTATTCAGGGTGCATACATACAGTACGTTAAAGTAAATGGATTGGAAAGAGATTTTGATAACCTTGCCTATTCCAAAGAATTTAAAGGGGCGTTGTTTGATGTGCTGAAAGAAATAAGCGATTTTTTGAAGTATAACATTGAAGAAAAGAAACCTGTTAAACAAACTGATTCTTTTCAAATGAAATACATCAGTAATTATCCAGAGTTTGCTTTGCGAGAGTTGGTGATGAACGCAATTATGCACAGGGATTATGAGTCAAATTCTCCTATTTATATTTATGAATTTGCAGATAGGATAGAAATACATAACGCTGGTTTTTTGTATGGAAGTGTAAACAGAGAAAATTTCCCTAACTCCACAGATTATCGTAACCCTTATTTAGCCGAGATAATGCGAACTTTAGGTTATGTGGAGCGTTTTGGGTTTGGTATTCAACGTGTGAAGCACTTATTAACGGAAAATGGAAGTCCTGCTGCAGAGTTTACCTTAACTTACGAAACACGCATGGTTGTTACCCTAAAAAAACATACAATATGGCAAAGCGAATAGTATTTTTTAACAATAAAGGAGGGGTCGGAAAAACGACTATGGTTTATCATACCGCTTATATGCTCGCTGAATTGGGGTATAAAGTAGTAGTTGCAGATTTTGACCCCCAAACGAATTTGACCGCCATGTTTCTTAGCCAAAAGCGTTTGGAAGAAATATTTTTGCAAGATAATACAGATGAATTTTATAATGGTGTAACTACCATTGTGGATATGATGCGCCCTGTAATAGAAGGCGAGGGGATACCTATAGTTCAAACAGAACCTATCATTCGTAGTTTATTTGGCGAGAATATTCATCTACTAGTGGGGAATCTAGCCCTTTCTATGTACGAAGATAACTTAAGTAGTGCGTGGACAGGCTGCTTAAATAGGGATACTTATTCCTTCAAAGTAACAAACCTTTTCCATTATATTTTAACTACTGCTGAAGCTCAGACGCAAGCAGACTTTACCTTGATAGATATAGGTCCAAATTTAGGTGCAATTAACCGAAATGTGTTGATTGCCTCAGATTATGTAGTTTTACCTGTGGGTTCAGACCTATTTTCATTACGGGGAATCGAAAATTTGGGTAGGACCTTACAAAAATGGAGAGCGGGTTGGGCTAAACGAATAAAGGAATGGGAGGAGGGGAAAAAGGAAAAGCCTACGTCTATAAAATTGGAATTACCTCAAAAACAAATGAAACCCATCGGATATGTGGCATTGCAACATACTGCACAAGAAAGTCGCCCTGTCAAAGCCTATTTAAAATGGTCGGATAGGATTCCCAAAACCTATAAAACTTTTGTGCTAGAACAGTCTTCTAATGAAATTATGGAAGTTGAACAAGATAGTAATTGTTTGGGCTTGTTGAAACATTATCATAGTTTAATGCCCATGGCGATGGAAGCACGAAAACCTATTTTCGCACTAAAACCCGCTGATGGTGCAATTGGAGCGCATAGCCAAAGTGTAAGAAAAGTATATGATGATTTCAAAAAGGTAACTTTGCGTATTTTAGATGCCTGCAAATAAATGACTCACCCAAATGCCTTCTCTGCCAAGCAAAAATAATCACCTTGTGCTGTTGCGTGAATTTGTAAGATACCTGCTCGCACGAGGGTAACGAGGGTGATGGAAGTTGTTTTGGTAGGCAATTTTAGTAAAATCTCAGCTTGAGCTAAGGTAATTTGGTCGTTTTCAGCCAAATATTTCATAATTTTATCTTCTTTTTGGCTGTATTCAAAACGAAAATCGCGGTTTTGGGCAGCATATTTTAGCACAAATACCATTTCGGTACTTGCTTGTACGCTTTTGTCTGCCACTCTTACAAAGGCGTGTAAAT
>JBJXHA010000164.1:0-2968 GCA_046160275.1 Bacteroidia bacterium
AAACTTAAATCGGCAATTACAAAATGTGAATTTTTAATTAATAGTCGTGCTCTTTCTCTAATACTGCTAATATTAGTGGAATGTTTTCCATCATCTGACCACAAACAAGAAATACCATAACTATTAAAAATGGCAGTAGATATAGCATCTCTTATTTGCTTAAAATCATTTTCTAATCTTGTAATCAAGAAAACGAATGGCTTTGTTTTTGTATTAATCGATATTGACTCGATAAAATGGTTTAAATTGATACCAACTTGGTTTCCAATTGTTTTTTCTCCAACGATAAATTCGTTCACGCCAAAACAATTACTTATTTCTAAATCATTCTGTGGTGAGGTATCCGTAAATTTTACAGATGTAGTATTGTTTGCTGATCCCTCTTTCACTCTTACTCTTGAATCAAAAAATAGGATTACTGGAAGCTTCAGTTTTTCAGCTATTAATATTTCTCTATAGATATATGGGGAAGTAGAGAGGCTTTCATTCTGACGGAATGGAAGAATGCCAACAAATCCATCGCAAGAACTCATTATTCTCTCAATTCTATTATCATCTTGTTCTGGCTGATCAGTAACGTCGCCTACTACCTTTATTTTTTTAGAATCCAATTCTTTGACAATATGCCATGCAGCATCTTGGCCTGCGTCGGGTCGCCATGAGCAGGAAAGGTATACATCTGCAATTGTATTTGAAGTGATATTTAATTTAAAATCTTTGTCTTGTTGCATATTATGATTGGTTCTACTTTTATTTTTCTTGATGAAAGGTAGCTGGGGGCACTCCCGCACACCGCCGCCCGCGTTGGCTTTGAGTTAGGCTTGGGCGGCGGTTGGCGGGAGTGCGTTGTTCACAGCATTTTTATTTATTATGGAATAGTGCTTCTTCTGATTTTTCAACACTCCTTATAAAATTTTCAGCAAAATACCTTGCCCTCAATGCAAAGAGAAATGTGAGAATTAAAAGCAATTTCCACCAGGCAGAATAAAAAAGGAAAAGGCAAAAACTGATTAATGTTAGTCCTTTAAAAAGGTCGTTCATTACATACCAATATTCGGAAGATGCATATTGATTGGCAATTTGAAGTTTGGCAGTTTTTCGCCAGAAAGTCTCCACATCAATCTTCATTCTGTTTAAAGTGCCAGTAATCCTGTACCCATTTATTAGAGCAATTAATACCGATAATACATTTTTACCAAAAGCCCCTGCTATTCCATGGTTATCAAATTTGCCGGAAGCCCTCCACAGAAGCCTACCAAAAAAGTAGACAATAGTATCAACGCTGTGAATGATTTGCCCTATAAAGTAGATTAGCGGAATGCTGGCAATGGCTAAAAAAGTATTGTTGTCTTTAAAAAAAGACAACAAGTTTTTTTGTGCTTCAAATTCCTGTGAATCAGGGTTGAGTGTCCTGTATATTATTTCGTAGTTGACAATCAACAAGCCAATTATCAACGCAATTCCAGTCAGAAAATAGACCAGAAAATCTCTGAATGTAAATTTATCATTCATCGCCTGCTAACAGAATTAATAGAATTAGTCAGTATGCTTTTATGTCTACTGCTGTCAATATTTTTTATTTTTTTTCTCGGTTGCGGTCTTATTTTTATTTTTTCTCTATCGAGGTCGAATAAGTTTTCAAAACATCATAATCATCTACGGTTATACTATCTTTCATATTTAGTATTGAAATTTCATTTGGGGTTATATTATTATAAAAATTCGATAAACTTGCATATTCATCATGGCTCAAAATTTTACTCCAATTGTCAGATAGATAGGAAACATTCGTTTTTATTCTGTTTACTATTCCGTCAAAGTGAAATATTCTATTTGTTGCCAGAAACTCGGCACTCCCGCTTTTTTGATAGCAATTTTCCATAATTGCGTCTTTAATTCCGGCGAGTATTTGTCGCTGCTGTTTGTCTAAAACCACCTCTAATTCAGGTTCGCCGCCCATTCCCGTTTCATTGTCAATAATATATCCGTGATAATTTTTTCCTGTTTTTTTGTCTGTTCTATCAATGGATGTAAATAGATACCCATAGTTATTGCCTAACTCTTTTTTTGCTATTTCGGAGGCTACTTTGTAAATATTGATTACAAAGTCTTCCTCTAAGTGAATTTCTTTTTCTATGATTTCCATTTCCGGAAAAACATTCACATCACCTTTTCGTGGGATAAGCACATCGCACATTATTTTCCAAGTAGCCATATTATTTTTATTATTTGTTATTTCTTATTGCTGTGAACGGCAGACTGTGAAATAATCCTCCGCAACTCCGGCATCGAAATCAAGCAGCCAAGGCACCCGCCACAGCGGATGTCAAAACGAGAGTTTTGTTTTTCCTGACAGGAGCGTCCGTGGTGCGCCGAATGACGAAAAACGGAAAAATGGCTCCCTGGAACCTCTTTTTGAGGTCAGCAACCCCCAAAATGGACACCAGCCGACGCAGGTTGTACACGGAACCGATGATTCCGAACTCTCCGCTCACTTTTTCGAGCCCCCGGAGCAGGGTGTAGGTGAAGCCCCAACTTCGTTTCAGCGTGCCGAATGGATGTTCGACCATGGCCTGTCGTCGTCGGTAAAGGGGTTTGTTGGCTTCAACAAAGCGGCGGTTTCGTTCAATGGCGGGGTCAAATTCGTTGCGGTCGATATGGCGTTTGTGGCGGTATTTCGATTCGTTGTTGCTCAGGCATTTCGCGGCAAGCGGACAGTTTTCACAGGTTTTGGTATCGATGTCGTAGCGTTTGAACGTGTACTGAACGTCGCCTTTTTTGTTTTTGCGTTCGTATTTGGTGCCATTTGTGGTCAGTTTTTGCTGGTTCGGACAGAGGTAGTGGTCGGCTTTTTCATCATAAATGAAGTCCTCTTTTCTGAATTTTCCGGTATCGGCAGCAGGCGCATATTCGAGCGGCGCGACGCAGGTTTCGATGCCGTTTTGATGGCATATGTCGAGCGATTCTC
>JBJXHA010000165.1:0-3626 GCA_046160275.1 Bacteroidia bacterium
TGGAAAAAGAATTGTTAGACTTAGGCTTGATTACTGCCGAGCAAGTGGCAACTCAAAACCCCGATTGGCCCGCATATAAAAAATATTTTATGCATGGTACTTCGCATTTCTTAGGCTTAGATACGCACGATGTCGGCAATCGCTACAAACCTTTTCAAGCAGGAATGATATTTACTTGTGAACCAGGTATTTATATTTTGGAAGAAAATATCGGGATTCGCATTGAAAACGACATTTTAATCACTGAAGAAGGCTATGTAGATTTAATGGCAAATATTCCAATTGAAGTAGAAGAAATAGAAGCATTGATGCAAGCATAAGCATAATTGTTCTCTCCTCAATTGCTGTAAATTTTAAAGTGTTCTGAACCTTTTGGCGTTCAGAACACTTTTGTTTTTTAGGTATAAGCAATGCTGTTTTTAGGAAAAAACGTCATTTCACGAGATATGATTCACCGTCTTTTTTACTCAAATGTTTTTCGATAAATGCTACTATTCGAGGTATTTCACCTACTAATGCCTCCTTCAAAGGTTTGAAAGGAGTTCCGTCAAAATGCCTTGCGATTGTTCCTGGCCCTTCGGGGCTGCTGTTGTCTATATCTATGGAGTCGCGCCATAGTACTGCATGGTCTTGCCATTCTTGTTGGTCAACCAATTCTGGTGCAGTAAACCAAACATTCCAAGTAAGAGTATTACCTTGTTTGAGCATATTTCCTGCTGCTATGTTGAAAATGTCTAAAACAAGTTGATTAAATTCATCAACGACTTCATTATGGCTTGTTTGAATACCGCCAATCAAAACGCCTAAATGCCCTAAACTCCAGGCTGCGGCATCATGTTTTGCAAAATCAGGAATGGGAAAATCGCTACTAGCACCTTTGGTCAAAGGGAATAATACCTCCGTAGGTTTCTTCGGATTGTAAGTATTTATTTTGATAGCAGTGGCTTTTGTAAATGGGAAAGGCCAACCTTTATTAGCGAAATGATTAGCAATCAGGTTTATATGCTCTTTTTTTCTTGCAGCAGGGCTAAACCAAATCGTACCTTCAACACTCATATCAGCCGCCAATTCTTTGTTTTTTTCGTTTGCCCATCCTCTATTGCCTGTTACTGTAACTTCCACATTCATTGCGCCAAAAAGAGGAGAAGACGTTCCTTGTTGTGGGCAGATAATAGAATACACACGCCCATCATCGGTATAACCTAATCTTGAAATATCGGGTGCAAACATTTGATAGCAACGTGATTCAGGGTTTCCCAGTTCACTTTCCCAACTAAACTCTGGCCACACCACTTTTTGTTGGCGTGTTATTTTGGGGATGTTGTCCATATTTTTCAACACAGGCAAAGAACTCAAATCGGGAGTTGGATAGTCACACTCAGGGTGCAACTTTAGAAAGCCACCTTCCCAGCCTGCTGCTGGCGTTGGATTGATTAGTTTACGCAGTTTGTCATTTGACAAATCCACCACAAAATTAAGCGGAGGGGTGGACTCATCCGCATTTCTGATAATATCGTTCTTGGTGTTCAACAACCCAAATCCTCCATCTTCAATGCGAAAATAGAGATCAGGTTTTCTGTCAAAAATAGCCAAAAAACGAAACTTGGAAGCATCAAAACTAAGACGAAAAGTTCCTGTAGCATCGGTTACACAAATCCCTAAAAAGTCATCTTTTCCTAACAAATCCTTGTCATATACAGACACCGTTACATCTGGAACGCCTACGTTATCTGCTACATTTTTTACTGTGCCTACTATCGTATAAATAGTACCTGAAATCGAAAGTGCATTCATCATAATTAAATAGGTATTTTACGTGTGAATATTAAATGAACATGGCAAATATACAAAAAAAATGGAATAGATATAATTTTTTTGAATTATATGTTTTTCGAAATGATTGTGGAGGTTTAGCCTTTCATCTTTTTCCCATTTTTTAGCGCAGGAATGAATTCCCGCGCTAAAAAATGAGAGAAAGCCCCCCCACGAGGTATAATTATCCGTAAATTTTTAAGTGTTCAGAACCTTTTAACATTCAAAACATTTTTATTTTTGAAAACAAGCCCTTAACTTGCCAAAATATTACCTATAACGAAACTGCAAAGCATGAACAACATTACAGGCAACGAAAATATCGTCATTCAAAACGTAACAGGCAGCAGCATTACGGTAAATGTGAATGGACAAATAGAAACCATTGAAAGAAAATTAGAAGCCATTTTAGCATATTTTGCGCAATTTGCTGCACAAAATATGCAGGTTGCCAACAAAATCTATAACATTGGTACGATAACAAATGCTAATTTTGATTTCGTCCTAGAACAACTCAACTATCAAAAACAATTTCCCGCGCATTTGGCGCAAAATTTATCTCAAAACGCGCAACTAGGTTGGGTAACGAGCCTAAAACAATCCCTTTCTAAGCAGAAAGTAGCAGTAGGCAGCCGCCCGATGGACATTTTTACGCATTATGGTTGGTTAATAGAAACATTTTTACAAAAAATGTGTACCGACATTGGGCAAGAGAAGAGCCTACGCGCCTTTTCTTTTATGACAGAATGTTATCATGCTTCTTTGCGTTATCTTTGTTATATTCAAATTGCACAATTATTACATCAGGCTACCTCTCTGAATAACAAGCAAATACAAGATTTTTTAAACCTTTCGCCTGAATCACAACTCAATTTCGATTACCTCAATTTGTTGATTCTTAGCACTTCTTTGCTTTCGCAAGCGCAGGAATTTGTGCCAGAAATAAGAACCTTTACAGAAAATTTCAGCGACACGCAATCAGATGTATTTGAAGTCGCGCTCTTTTTAGATAATTATCGAGATGAATTATTACAAAATAAGTTGCTTTCTCACGAAAATCTCGCACAATTATTAGAAGAATATCGCACGGCTTTGGTGTATTGGTTGAGGGAAATGGCTTTTGTTGCAAAATATCGCTTGGTTTCCATCAAAGACATTCAACTTAACTATCGTTTGGGAACAGCGAAGGTCTTTGTTCATTCTTACGGTGAGTTGCATGGGATTTATGATGCTGCCACGATGGGGGAGGACTATACAAATTATGAAGTACAAGACACATTTACCTATAATCATAGCGTTTTGTTGTTTGCAGGGACAAATATTGCCGATTGTTTGGAGAAAATGTATCAAGAACAAAACTACCTTTCGCTTTCTCCTTTGCTCATAGACCAAAGTGTATTTGCAGAGAAGAGCAAGCAAACCCCCGAAATTTATTATTACATAGGTTCAAACAAACGTGAATATCATTTTGCTTTGTATAAAAACGAGGTGGATAGCGAAAACCCGCAAAAAGAACCTAATTCTAATAAAAAATTGGTGGTAAAACGCCAAAATAACAATCAACCCAAACTTGATGAGTTGTTTGAGCATTTAGGAAATGTTTGGGTAGGAAAAAGCGAGCATAAACCATGACAAAATGGCTGACAAATATAAATATTTGCGATTAAAATGTTTATTGTACGGGCTGCTTATTAATTTCAGTAAATTAATTGCACTTAAAATGCCTGTTGTACGGGCTGCTTTAGCTGCCCTCCATTGGCAAAAACTTCGTTTTTGCACTGCTGCGGCAGCTGAAGCAGCCGCTACAAAGGTGC
>JBJXHA010000166.1:0-6524 GCA_046160275.1 Bacteroidia bacterium
ACCACGCTATCATTCTTATATGCATTTTCATATTTAGCCAAATCATGAGGTTCGATTTTTACCCCTCTATAAACAATATCTTGATAATTAGGTAATGTATGTAGTTCATCACGTAAATTTTGACACGCTTTTTGAATAAAAGAGTTAGGCAAAGTACCCTCATTTTTCCTTAGTGCTTCATTAATCCATTGATAACTATCTTCTGTATATTTTTGAATATGCGGTTTTTTCATTACACTTTTCTCAAATTTAAGAAAGAATTAGCATTTAGCTCATCAAAACTAAGAAAGAATATGAAGATTGACAAATACTTCTACGTAAATTTTGCAAATAAGTTGTAAGGTTTTAATTCCTACAACAAATGGTTGAATTTGTTACTTCTTTTTACGTATTTTTGCCCCTTGCTAGGTTTTTGTATATGTTACGAGAAATTATTGCCTTATTACGGAAAGAGATTTTGTTGGAATGGAAGCAGCGATATGCCTTAAATGGCTTATTGCTTTATGTTATTAGCATGGTAACGGTAGTCAGCCTCGCTTTTTTAACGAAAACGCAAAACCTACTTACGCCGCAAGTTTGGAATGTGATGTTTTGGATTATGATGCTTTTTGTTTCGATAAATGCGGTGGCGAAGAGTTTTATGGCAGAAAATGAAGGTTTGTCGTATTATTTGTATGGTCTTGCCCACCCTACGGCGATTATTTTGGCAAAAATCATTTATAACACCTTTCTTTTATGCCTTATGGGAGTGATTGCGCTCTTTTTTTCGGCATTGTTGGGGAAAATGCAACTCGGAAATGTGCCTTTTTTCTTGGCAACAATTGGCGCGGGCAGTTTTGCCTTTGCCTCAAATCTTACCCTTGTGAGCGCAATTGCTACAAAATCCGAAAATTCTACCACCTTATTAGCAGTGCTTAGTTTCCCTTTGGTTGTTCCTATTTTGTTGATCTTGATTAATTTATCTTTACTAGCAATACAAGGAAAAGCCCTAGAACAACACCTTAGTAATTTAGGTACTGTTCTGGGCTTTGGCGGAATTTTGATGTATTTATCTACCCTTTTATTTCCTTTTATTTGGCGGGATTAATTGCCCTTTTATCGAATTAACGTAATTGTGCCAGAACGCTGCATCACTTTTCCAGTTTCGCCCACAGCCTTCACAAAATATGCATATACGCCTTCTGGCACATCTTTCCCATTAGATTTACCGTCCCATGTTGCCCTTGCCGATTTGGAAGTAAACAACACCTTGCCCCATCTATCATAAATAATCATCTCATACGATTGATGAAATGCCCCCTCCACGATGAATTCATCATTAATACCATCGCCATTCGGAGAAAATGCGGTAGGGCTAAATAAAGTAGGCTCAAAAATTTGGCAAGATTCATTCGAGAAACTATTCGCGCAATCCGTAGCATTTGCCTTTACCGCCTCTATGCGATAGCAATATTTAGAAGTTTCATCATTCACATTTATATCATCAAAGCTAAGCGTACTGCTGTTTAAATTACTGGCAATCAAACTCATAGTTTTCCCTTCTTTGGAATAATAGACATTATAAGTATAAATGTCATTTCCCCAACCTGTATAAGGAGTCCACGCCAAATTTACACTAAAACCTGTTTTGCTTGTTTGCAACACAATAGAGCAGTCACTTACCGTTTCAAATTCCAAATTGCAGACATCTATCATTTTCACAAGATAACAATAACTAAAATTATTGACATCGGCTTCGGTATCTAAATAAAATGTTGTGTTCACATTGTTCACTTCGGCTAGAAAACTAAAAAAGCTTTCATCTGAGCGTTTTCGATACACTTGATATTTGCCAAAATCGGGTCCATTAAAAGGATACCATTTTATGAGGTTGCCTTGTGCCAAAGAATCGCCTGTTACGACACACACATCTGAAGGCTGAACAGGTTGATTATCAGCACTCACATCATTACTTCGACCAGAATACGCCTCACAACCCGTAACAGGATCAGTTACACGAATACGATAAGAGCCTAAGAAGTGGCAAGCATTATGCACAAAAAAGGTATCCGTAACGTTTTGCCCTGCAATAAATTCTACAATATTAGGAGTATCTAAGGCAATGACCGTGTATGTTACAGGGAAATTTACATTTTTATAGGCGTTCCAATCGGCACGCGTTTGCGCTTCATTCAAAGTAACAGCCGAAGCCACCATAGAAGTTACCTCATTTCCTGCTCCTCCTACAAAGAAATTGGGGCAAGTTTTGGCAGTTGAGAGGCGATATTTATAGGGAATGGTATTGGCATTTACTACGGTATTATCAGTAAAGGTATTTATCGTAGAATCATTGATTTGGGTTAAAGCAGTCCAGCCCGTACCATCATCTCGCTCAATTACGTAATGTTCAAAGCCAGCAAGTCGGTTACTTTGGGGATTTATCCACGTTAATTTGATGGAAGTATTGTTTTCAACACTCACACATCGCAAATCGGGCGGAGTAGAAGCTCCTGGTAACAAAATGACGACAAAAGTATCAGTTACAACATTCGGTCCTGGACAATCATTGTTGTCTGAAATTGTAACGTATAATGTTCCCTGCATATTTGTTTGATTACAGTCAGGTGTCCAACACAATTGTCCGCCAATAGGCGAAAGTCCTGTGTTTGCATTTAAAGTTGCATAAGGAGGTGCAAAAGTACTACCTGAAAACACATCACCAGAAATGGTCATCGTCAAATTATCGGGATCCACTCCCAAACCATTGACATCTGTCCCTGTGAGGTTAAAACAACTTTCTTCACCCAAATTAAAAAAGATGGTATCTCCTTGAATTTGAGGACTTGGCTCAACCGTAATTTCTGGCGGGAAATTGATAGGGCAATTAATCACATTGATTTGAATGTCGCGCTTTACCTCGCTCAAAAACGTCCCATTTCTAAACTCATACACAGATACCGAAAACACAAATTGCCCCAAAGTTTGGGGTCTTACTTTAAGTTGTCCTGTATTGGGATGAATTGTCAGAATCGGATTTCCGCCTATCGGATTATTGGTTGAAAAGCCTGTATTCCAGTTGACCAAATCAAAGAGATTCAAGGAAGGAGTGGGCGTACTTGGAAAAGGGAAATTGGGTCTAGGTCCAATTTGCAACACAGGTGTATCAGGCGAAGCTGCGGTAAAAGGAGGTGTTAGAACATAGTACAAAGAATCTCCATCTGCATCAGTCGCACTTTGGTCAAACTCAAACACATCATTTAAACAAATAAAAGTAGGCGATGAGTTTTTGAAAGAAGGTGAACTATTGCAAGTAAAGGTATTAGCAGGAATAAAAGCATATAATGCCATTCCTACATCTCCAGGCTTAATGATATTCAAAATAGAATTATTTCTACAACAACGCCCCCAAGTTATATAATAGCCATTTTGATTCGAAGGGAGAGTAGTAGTTCTCTTATAAATTGCCCTTTCATAACATAAATTTGGCAATTTGCTCACATCTACGCAAGGGTCACTTACGGTATTTTGTATTTTTTGGATATTGGGGCTAGATAAAACGAAGTTAGTAATTTTAGCCAACGTACCTCCATCATAAATTCCCAAGGCAACGTCATCGTCAAATACCGTTCCTGTACTACAATCTCTATATACATTGAGGGTAATTTCGTATTGATTACCACCCAAACATCTATAAGTTATATCTCCTCCTACTAAGTGTTTTGCGTGGAGCGTTAGGCTCCCCAATATTATCAGAAGGAATAAAAAAATTCTATATGGCATATTTTTTCTCTTTTTATGTAAGTCTATGAATATTTTGAGATAAATGGTATCAGCATTTTACTCTATAAACGAAAAGAACTGCCTTTTGTATGAAAATACGGCAACTTTTTGTTTGAGTACGCAATTTTTTTACCTAAACTGCAATTTTTCTAACAAAATTACAGATTTTTTTTGCGAGATACTAACAAATCTTATACGAAACTGTAAGGATTTAGGTGGGTTTGTCAATAAGAACATCACTTTAAACTACGCATTTTACCTCGTTCATGTCAGAAGAATACCCTCTCCTTTGCAAATAGTTTTCCTTGTGTGTTAAATCATTTTCATTGTTACAAATCTTTTCGCAATTTTGCGAAAAGATTCTATTTTATTTGTATCATTGTTGAAAATTACAATATATGCCACAAAATTATATCCAAACGGCTTTTGATTATATTAAGCATATCAAAGTAACGGGTGCAATCTCGGAGTCTTCCCGTTTTGTAGAGGAGGAGATTTGTGCCTACATTCGCCCCGAAGAAGCCCAAATGATTGTAGAATTTGGCGCAGGTTTTGGCAACATTACGCAAGAAATCTTGAAGCGGATGCACCCTGATTCCAAACTTTTCTCTTTCGAGATTAAGCCTGAATTTTTAGAAGCATTGAAACTAAAAATTACAGATAAGCGCGTTACTTTTATTTCTGCCTCTGCCAGTGATGTAGGAAAATATATAGAAGGAGTCCCCATTGATGCGATTGTTTCTTCTATTCCTATTACAATTATTCCCAAGGAAGTGGTAACAGAAATTTTGGATCAAAGCCAAAAAATCTTAAAACCTAATGGCACATACAGCCAATTAATTTACACGCCACAACCACAAAAATTTAAGAAGCAATTTGCTAAAACCAACATTAAAATTGCCTTGAATTTTCCGATTGCCTTTATTCATCATGCCTATAAATAAAGGTAGGTACTTTTTGGGCATTTCGGTTATCGCTCAATGCCCAAAAATACGAACAACTCAAAAAATTATTCATTATTAATTATTCACTATTAATTACAATGTTAGCTACTACCATTGAAAATATTTGGGACAACCGCGAATTGTTGAAAACGGAAGATGCCCAAACTGCGATTCGTGAAGTCATAGAATTGCTAGATAAAGGAAAATTGCGCGTTGCAGAGCCTACAAGCGATGGCAACTGGCAGGTAAATGAATGGGTGAAAAAAGCCGTGATTATGTATTTTCCCATTCAACAAATGGAGGTCATTGAGCTTGCCCCTTTTGAATATTACGACAAAATTCCCTTGAAAAAGGATTATAAAGCCTTAGGAGTCAGAGTTGTACCACCAGCAACGGCACGTTATGGCGCGTATTTGGCTGCAGGTACAATTATGATGCCTTCTTATGTAAACATTGGTAGCTATGTAGATAGTGGAACGATGGTAGATACTTGGGCTACGGTGGGTTCGTGTGCGCAAATTGGGAAAAATGTGCATCTTAGCGGCGGGGTGGGCATTGGTGGTGTGCTTGAACCTGTGCAAGCCAGCCCTGTCATTATTGAAGATGATGCTTTTATCGGAAGTCGTTGTATTGTGGTGGAAGGGATTAGAGTTTGTAAAGAAGCTGTATTAGGGGCAAATGTAGTGCTAACGGCTTCGACAAAAATCATTGACGTTACAGGCAGCGAACCGATTGAATATAAGGGAATTATCCCGCCGAGAAGTGTCGTGATTCCAGGGTCTTATCCCAAACAATTTCCAGCAGGTACTTATCATGTTCCTTGCGCTTTGATTATTGGGCAGCGCACAGCTTCGACAGATAAAAAAACCTCTCTAAATGATGCTTTGAGAGATTTTGGAGTGAGTGTTTAACGTTTTAATACAAAGTAAACAGTTCGAAACTCTTCGAAGAGTTTTGAACTGTTTACTTTTCGTCAATGCCTATTTCGCATTTTCTTTATTTTCTCTCGCTATATCGTCAGCGATTTCTTTTTCGATTTCGTCCATTGTATAAGTTTCGTGCAAATGCAATGGCTCTACTTTTTTGCGCAAGCGTTGGTTAATCAACTCAACCCCAAAAGCATACACAATCGCAAAGTAAACATAGCCTTTATTTACTTCTTGTCCCAAACCTTCCGAAATCAACATAAATCCAATTAACACAAGGAAAGACAAAGCCAAGATTTTCACCGTGGGTCGCTTGTTGATGTAATTACTTACAGGTCCAGAGAATATCATCATCGCAATCATCGAAAGCACAATAGAAGCCACCATGATAGGAATTTGATTAGGGTCAACCAAGCCAATCGCCGTTAAAATGGAGTCGAAGGAGAATACGATATTTAACAAGGTAATTTCAAACACTACACTAGAAAAAGAAGCGTGAATTATTTTTTTTCTGCCATGCTCATCATCATGCCCTTGCAATTTTTCATACATTTCGGAAACGCTCTTCCCTACCAAGAACAAACCACCTGCAATTAAGATTAAATCTTTGATAGAAATGCCTGGATCATGAATGACTGCATAATTTACCCACTCATTCAAAAAAGCCAAACTAAACACATCAGCTTTCAAGCCCACAATCCATTTAATTCCAAATAATAAGGCAACACGAATCAACAGTGCCATGACCATACCAATATTGCGCGCCTGCACCTGATTGGCTTGTGGCAACTTTGCCGCCACGATAGAAACGAAGATAATGTTGTCAATCCCTAAAACGATTTCCATGAAAGTCAGCATCAACAAGCTGAATAAATTCGATGGGTCGAGGAGTGCA
>JBJXHA010000167.1:0-9639 GCA_046160275.1 Bacteroidia bacterium
AACAAGTTCTGGCGCAGGTTGGGCAGCAGCATGGGAGGTACAAAATTCCAATGTAGTCGTGCCAGGTTATCAAATGCAGGCAAATAGCTTGACTTATGGCAATCTCCAAACGCTAGGCAATACAGCAAGCGGTGGCTACTTATACCTTACCGCAGGTCGCCGCCTAGCTACTGCCGATGGTGGCGTATTTGATGATTATGTGGCGCAAAATCAAAACGGAATAGGCACGACTACGGGCGGAGATATTTGGTTGAGTGGGGCATTAAGGAAGGAAATCAACAATAGCGAAACGATTTTTCTTACTTTTCACGACAACAACATCGCTTGGTGTAGCAATTGTACAAATAATCAAGTTGCTTGGGGCTATTTTGGCGCAAGTTCAGATGTTAATGGGCAAAAAATGTGGTCGGTGAGATTGGGAACAACGGTTTATCCTACCGCAATTCCTGTGGTGATTGGTACGGCAGCTTTTTTTGCGATGCACTTGACATTTACGGCAAGCGGCACACAAGTGGAGGTGTATGTAAATCCTACCTTGGCAACCGTTCCTGCAAATCCTACTTTTTCGCAAACAACGAGCAATAACTTTGTCATTCGCAGCGTGGCGGCTTACATGGGTTCTACGGTTAATAATGGAAGCGTTGATGAAATTCGCATTGCCAAAACCTATCCTTGCGTTGCCCCTGACAATACCGTTGCGGTAGATTTGCCCCCTACGGCAAATTTTTCGATGTCTGTTAATAGCGGAACTTCGCCTGTCAGCGTAAATTTGAATGGTACGGCTTCTTCTGACCCCGAAAATGCAGCCTTAACTTATTCTTGGAATTTTGGTGATGGAACGCCTCCTGTTATTGGACAAACTACGCTTTCTCATAGTTTTTCTCCTTTGGGACAACTCTCTGTTTCTCTGACAGTTACCGACCCCGCAGGGCAATCACACACACAATATCAAACCTTAACGGTTTATGACCAAAATGGCACTTATCCTTGTTTGAATACTTTTACCCTTGTAAATGAGGCAGACTGTGGGCAAAACAATGGCATTTTGCGCATAAATACGCCACCTACTTCTTTTGCTTTGTTTGATGGGAATAATGTTGCCCAAACTTTGACAGGCGCAAATGAATTTCAAAACCTAGCGAGTGGTACTTATACCTATATTTCGAGTGGTGGGGTAGGGGGCTGCAAAGATACTTTTCAGCTTCATATTCCTACGGATAGTAGCACTTGCGCAGCTTGGTCGCCTTCTGACTGTCAAATGGATATTGGCGTAAATCTTTCAGGATTAGCGGATTGGGCATTTGAAAGACCTTTCAAAAATTTATTCCTCCACGTGAGAGAAGAACCCATTCCTTACCATGATAATTGTAATTGTTGGGACAATGGCGTGTTGAGCGAAATACAAACCGATGCCGCAGGTTATCCCCTTCAAATACCGCAAGCTACTACGGCTTCTCCTACTACTTATATTCGTATGGTGATTTCTTCTAATGGGGGAAATTTACAAGATGGAAAAACGTATGTGTTGTTGTATGATGGGATAGGCACAATTACGATGCAAGGGGGAATTAACGTGATTAGTAGCGCCCCCAATCGCATTGAATTTCAAGCAGTTGGTTCTGGAAATATGTGGTTTCACCTTACCGCTTCTCAACTCGGAAATCATGTGAGAAATATTCGCCTACTACGTCTTGCCGATGAATTTGCCGATTTGCAAGCAGAACCTTTTTATGAAGGGTTTTTGAAAAAAGTTGCGCCCTTTTATTCCTTTCGCTTTATGGATTGGGGACATACTAACGGCAGCCCACACATTGCTTGGCAAGATAGAACGACAACTGATAAAATGACTTATTCGGGTTTGGGTGGTGTTCCTTATGAAATGATGGCGGCTTTGGGAAATGCGACCAATAAAAACATTTGGGTATGTGTGCCGCATCAAGCCGATGACAATTATATTACCGAAATGGCAAAGTTGTTCCGCGATCATTTGAATCCGAACCTTACCCTTTATTTGGAATATAGCAATGAAGTGTGGAATTGGATGTTTTCGCAAGCACATTATAACAATGATACCAAACCTTCTAATTTGGGGTATGGTGCGGCTTATGCCGAAAAAGCAAAACATACTTTTGAAATTTGGCACAGCGTTTTTGGCAATCAAAAGCATCGCGTAAAGCGCGTTTTGGGCTTGCAAGCAGGATATAATGGCTTAAATGAACAAATTCTTGCCCAACTTTCGCAAAAAGATTGGGATTATGCTTCGCCTACTTTTTATTATGGACTTGACCACGGAAATACAGGAAATCCTGTGCTTACAGCGAGTGCTACGCCTTTAAACGTTTTGCAAAATTCCGCTAATGCTTTTACCAATTTCGCGCCCTATGTGCATCAAGATTACAGAAATACTAAGCTGTTTGGAAAAGGAATTGTGAATTATGAAGGGGGGCAACATTTTACAGATTTTACCCAACCGCCTTATTTACAAGCGATGTATGACGCGCAAATTTTGCCAGAAATGTATGATTTGTATGATGAAGTCTTAGATAGCATTCGTTATTGGGGAAGTGAAATGGCAATGGCTTTTACTTTGGCTGCAGCACGCGAAAGTATTTATGGTTCATGGGGACATTTGGAAGACATTGACCAAGATACAAGCTTATTGCCTGCGCCTAAATTTCAAGCCTTGATGGATAATTTGGCACAACATCAAATTCCTGCAATTACAGGCGATATGAGCATAGATGTAAACGGCGTGATTTCTTTTCCCTTGGAAGGAACTTATTACGCCAATAACTTGACGGGTTCGGGTTTTACCTATTCTTGGTCGGTGGAAAATGGGCAAATTATGGGTGCAAATAACCTAGATTCGGTGAGAGTAACTTGGGCTTTGGCGGATACAGGCACTTTGCATTTGTGGGTAACAGAAGCAGGTGGCTGTGGAGGTACTACGCAAATTGTGGGACTAGCTCCTACTTCGATTGCTTTGCATGATGTTACAATAAAAACCTTCCAAATTTATCCCAATCCTAGCGAAGGGCGTATTTTCTTAACGCATCATTTCACGCAAAACCAAACTGCCTATTTGCTCAATTCCTTAGGAATGATTGTGCAAGTTTTTGAAATTCAACCTACTACCAAAGAAATAAATATAGAAAATTTGCCATCAGGCTTGTATTTTCTGAGAGTTGGTAATTGTAGTGAGCGCGTGGTGTTAAGGTAATATTTATAACGATTCATACATTTTCTCATGCTAAGAAGTTCGGAGCTTGTCTTGTTACAGCGTTCCGAGTTTCTTTTTTCATATACCAAACTCACTGCTTCTTTTTCGAGTTTTACTAACTCAAATCCCCTTTTTCCTGCTTACATAAAAATAACTCAAGAAGGAATATCTAATTTTGAATAAATATTATACTAGAGGGAATATTTATGAAAAATGTTTATTTATTTCTCATTTTGCTTTTGGGGGTACAAGTTACAGGTTTATGTCAAGCGAAGCCTTCTCCTCCCATACGTAACAACTTGAACGTTGCGGGTTGTGGAAGTGTTATAGCTACCACCAATTCGGTGAAATGTAACAATGATGGTACTTATACCATTATTTTGAGCCTGCGCAACACGCCGCCTGTTGGAGGGGGAGGATGTGATGTTGCGTATAGCAATTTGGTGGCTGTTAACGGGCAAATAAATAGTGTGCAACCGCCCTTACCGCTCACAATAACGAGTAATACTTCACAAATTATTACCATTAATTACGCACCTAATACGGGTATCACAACTGCTAATCTTATCTTAGAAGGGACATGGCGCGACCGTATGGAAAATTGTGTAAAATTGCCAATTGATGTACCTTTACCGCCCTGTGTATGTGAAGTTTGCGAACAATTGAAGCCTACTTTTGATGCGCCAATACTTGTAAATCAGGCAAATTCTGATGGGACATGGAGTATAACAGTCAAACATCCGTTTCGTATTCCTATGCAAAATATGACGCAAATTAAAGCGGAGCTTACCTATTTCTCGGATAAATATAAAAACGAGGAGTGTATGAAATGCAATAAAAACAGCAAAACGTTTGGCAACTTTATCAGTGGGCAGTTGATACCTTCAACGGGAAGTACTATGAACGGGCTATTTATTCCTATTCCTAACGGACAAGGCAATACACATCATTCGCTTTATTGGATAAAGAACCCACCCAATTATTTGCCAACATCGGGTACTTTTTTCTTTAACATTTCTGCCCCACCCCTTTCTTCTTTGTCTTGTTGTGGTGATGATATTTGCTTCGTTATTCGTTATACTGTAACTAACGAAAAATGCGAAACTTGTACTTTTACCAAAGAGTATTGTATTTCTCGGAATATGTCAAATGTTCAGACAAAAATTTCCAAGTAATAAAGTAAGCATAATAAGTGTTAAAAATTAAAGTTAAATCACTTAAAATCAATACTTTAAAAATAAGTGAGTAATCACAATGTACTATCTAAATACTTTTTATATAATTTTATTTGGTTTTTAATAATTATTTTTATGAAATATCGTTATTTTGTTTATATATTTCTCATGCTTTTGGGGTCTATGAGAATAAGTCATATAAATGCACAAACAACTCCGCCTAATGCCGTTCTTCCGCTTCAACCAAGTTCCGTAGTCATGACCCACTCTCCTTGTATGATAACAATGCAATGTGGTACGAATAATACCAATAATGTGGTGTCTATTATGAACATGGGAAATACCGCAAACATTCCTACTTCTCCTAGTACAACGCCCTCTACTCGATATGTTTGGACTCAATTTACTGCCTCAAATCCTAAACCCTTATGGGAATCAAGGACAAATTGGACAGAAACAAATATGGGGCGTGTATTTGGTTTAGCGATAGATGAAGATAGAAATATTTATGTTTCAAATACAAGTATTTATGAATATGAAGGGACTAGTGGGCATAACGATGCAGTTTGGAGAATAGATGCAAACAGTGGCGCAGTTAGCGTAGCCATACAATTTCCTTCCAATTTTAATAGGCAAGGATTGGGAAATATTAAAATGATGCGATTGGGGAATAACAACTTTATGGCGATTTCTAACTGGGAAGATGGGAGAATTTATATGTTTCAGCAAACCCCAACAGGTTGGGTTAGGCATGATGATTTTACTCCTACTTTTGGTTCTGTATCGCCTCCAAATGGAACAGTTCCTTATGGCGTTGCGTTTAGAACTTTTAATAATGGCAATGGTCAAGAAACGCGCCTTTATTACGGTAATGTTTCCTTAACTACTGATTTTACGGCTGAAAGCGGACTCATTTTTTCCATAGGTATTGATGCTACGGGGCGTTTCATGCAAAACACACAAAGAGCAGAACCGCTTTCTCCTTTGCTCAATACTACTCGCACAACTAAATCCGCAGGGGTTTCAGATATTGCATTTTCTGATAATGGGCGAAAAATGATACTTGCACAGCAGAAACTAAATGCAGGAGCATTAGATGCGCATTATGCGAATGTCGAAGAATATGTATTGACAAACAATGTGTGGGAAAGGCAAGGCGTAATTTCGGCTGGTCATCCTATTATAAATCCAGGGCATCCTGCTTACGTTAATAACACGGCTAACCCCAATATTCCCATCGGAATCGTAGCTAGTAGTGCAGTAGGAGGGGTTACTTATTATGATTTTAGGCTATATGACAGTTTGGCTGTCGGTTGCGATACCACCATTTTATACACTTCTGATTATATTTATTATGATGGAGATGCCGCGAATAGAGTTGTTCCGCCTAATGATGAAATAAGCTCACCTGCTAACAATTTAGGAAGCGCGAACAGTAGTTATAAAGTATATGGTTTACAAGGGGTTACCTCTTTAAATAACGGTGGTTTTAGTTCTTACCAAGCAGCCTTTAATGCCTCTTTTAAAGTAGATGCCAATGACGAATTTGGAAATCATACCAAACGACATCTTGGGGATATTGAAGCAGTGAATAATTTATGCCGTCCAGCTTGCAGTTGCGGGCAATGGAACTGGTTACGACACAATGGGCGAGATTTAGACTTAAATGCTCCTGTTTTGTCTTTTTTGCAAGGACAAGTAGCAACAGCAGGTTCATTAGAAGCCAATTATGCTTGTCAACCTCCCAATGTTTGTTTGCCTTCTTATACATGGGCTTGGAGTGGAAACATAAGAAATGGTAACACCTTTGAATTGAAGGATTTACAAAAACTTCCTTGCGGCAATTACGAGCTTACCTTAACTCCAACTTGCGCTTCAATGGATTGCCCACCTATTGTTATTAAAATAGAGATTTTGTGCGTAAATCCTTGTATATGTAAAGTGCCTATACAAGTTAGCTTAGACCCAAGCTCTGTAATTATTAAACCACATACAACTTTTGGCAGCAATTCCGTTGATATGCTTTCTTATTTAGGGCTGGATTTGATGGTAAATGCAGGGAGGGCGAAAGAAATACGGGTATTGATAGACGAGTTTCGTTTATCAGCAAATCAAGAAAATTGCTTGCTTTGCATCAATCCTCCACGTAATTGGGGCAATATTCTCAATCTTAACCCCGATAATAAGTTTGCTGATGCAAGGGAATGGGTAATTAATTCGCAAGGGGTGATAGATGCAAGCAATTATCCTATACATTTAGACATTGGTTTACCTGATATTACCGAGTTAGAGTGTTGTGAAGTGCAAGTTTTCTTGTGCATAAAAGTTAGCGTATTAGATACTGATTGTTGCGAATCTGAAGCAACAATATGCGAAACTTTTATGTTACAAAGCAAAGATAAAGGTAACTCAAAGCGTTTAAATATAAACTTTAAGCCGTTTCGCTAAATGTTCGTGTGCAAAAGTGGCTGTGTAACAAGTCAGAACCTCTTCTAAGCGTTCCGAACTTGTTACACAGCCTCTTTTGCTTATTTGCGCCTTTGAAGTGATGTATTTTACTGCTTGGGTTTCATATATTGCAGTTGGTGTGGTTTTTATACCAAGTAAAAATTTTATTTGGTAATTTTGCCTACGCAATAAAGAAAGTAATATTTTTCAAGGATTTCAAAATAACATCATGACGCATCATTTTTACAAAACTACTTTTTGGTTGATAAACTGCTTTCTCTTCAGTAGTTTGTCCCTCTCCGCGCAGTATGTAACCATTCCTGACGCGAATTTTCGGGGCTATTTGCAGCAAACATTCCCCAGTTGTTTTAATGCAAGTAACCAATTAGACACCACTTGTACGCAAATTACAAGCATCACCTATTTGAATGTTGCTTATAAAAACATTGCAAATTTAACAGGTGTTCGTTATTTTGATGCGCTTACTAACTTATATTGTTCTGGAAATCAGCTTACTACCCTTCCTCCTTTACCTAATACCGTCACTTATATAGAGTGTCAAAATAACGATTTAACTTCATTGGGAAGTTTGCCACCCAATCTTCACACCTTAACAGCAAATCACAATAACCTTACGAGTCTGCCAGTCCTTCCCAATAGTTTGGTGATGATGAATGTAAGTTATAATCAAATTGCAAGTTTACCCACGCTACCCTCTGGTTTGTTATTATTAAATTGTGAACATAATGCAATTTCGAGTTTGCCTAGTTTATCTGCTAATTTGGCTTGGTTACATTGTGGTTTTAATCAACTTACAAATTTGCCTTCCTTGCCTAATAGTTTATATCATTTAACTTTTTACATGAATCAAATCCCTTCATCTGCAATTCCAGCCAATCTTCCCCAAAATTTATTGCAATTTGATGGCTCTTTAAATCCATTAACTGTTTTTCCTAACTTTTCGAATTGCCCTAATATAGAAGGAATTAGTGTTGCGGGTACGCAAATCCCTACTATTCCCCCCTTGCCTAGCACTTTAAGAGATTTTAGGTGTCATAATAACCTACAAATCACGAGTTTGCCTACGATGCCTCCTTTGCTTCGAATTTTGGAAATGCAAAACTGTAATATTCCCGTATTGCCCGCATTGCCCAATGGTTTGCAGGCTTTACAAGCTTCCAATAACAATATCACGAACTTTCCTGCGGTTTTGCCTGATAGCCTTAGTTCTTTGATTTGTGATAGTTGCAATATTAGTAGTTTGACAAGTATTCCTACCAAATTATATCTTTTGAGTTGTAATAACAATATCAACCTGAGTTGCTTACCTTTGCTTCCGCTTGCGATGGATTACATTACTGTTTCAGGAACGAGCATTACTTGTTTGCCTAATATTCCCTTAAATTTGAGTACACTTGCTCCTTCAAATATAAATACAGTATGTGGCTTGGCAAGTGGCTGCGCCTTATACCCGCAAGTCGCAGGAAAAGTATTTGCAGACGTAAATAATAACGGTACGCAAGATGTTGGGGAGAATCCTATTGCACAAAAGGTAATCCAATTTCAACCCGGAAATTGGTCAGCAATAACGAATGTTAACGGGGAATATGTGGCAAATATTCCTGCAAATACTGCTTTTACTGAAACTACCCCCAATTTGATGTATTATACCACAAATCCAGGTAGTTATAACGTAAATTTGGCAATGGGACAAACTGTTACCGCGAATAATTTTGCTTTGTATCCTACGCCTAATGTAAATGACTTGCGTATCACGATACTTTCAGGCATTGCAAGACCAGGTTTTGACATGAATTATTGGATAACTTACGAAAATGAAGGGACAACGAGTTTAACAGGTTCTGTCTCATTTACTTATAATAATGGAATTTTAACCTTTTTAAACAGTTCTACCGCGCCTGCCAGTCAAAGTGGAAATGTATTAACTTGGAATTTTAGCAACCTCGCACCGATGGCTACGGGAAATGTTCACTTGGTGTTTAATGTGAGCGCGACAACGCCTTTGGGTACGCCTTTAAGCGCAACTGCAAGCATTTTGCCTAATAGCAATGACGCTACGCCTAATAATAACACAGAAACAGACAACAGAGTTGTGCAAGGTTCTTATGACCCTAATGAAAAATTAGTGAATCGCTCGGCACTTACGCCTGCTCAAGTGAGCGCAGGAACTGACCTAGAATACACGATTTTTTTCCAAAATACAGGTACTGACACCGCTTTTAATATCAAAGTGATTGATTCATTGACCCAAAAATTAGATTTTGCAACCTTTGAAGTATTGGCGGCAAGTCATACTTGCAATGTATCTTTTAGCAATCCACGTGCTTTGATTTTTCAATTTCCTAATATTTTGCTACCCGATAGCAACATCAATGAGCCTGAAAGTCATGGTTTTGTAAAATATCGCATTCGCCCCCAAACTTCTTTGGTTTTAGGAGAGGTAATCCCTAACAGAGCGGATATTTATTTTGACTATAATGTGCCCATTTTAACGAATGTAGCCACCACTACGATTTCGACTACGATAGGGTTAGATGAAGGAATGAAAGAGGCATTTTTAGTGTATCCTAATCCTGCTACGGATAAATTAATGATTCAAACGCAAGGTGATGCAGTCGTTACCCTCCAAGATTTGCAAGGACGTATTTTGCAAAAGAAAGCCATTTCTAAAGTTGCAGAATTAGAAGTAAAAGGCTATTCCGCAGGTTTGTATTTGATTCAAGTGCAACAAGAAGGGAATACGACCACGCAAAAAGTGGAGATTCATTAAGAATA
>JBJXHA010000168.1:0-10556 GCA_046160275.1 Bacteroidia bacterium
ATTTTTCCTTTTTCTTGTGAACATGAATTTTGTCCTCCAATTTACTCACCATCGTTACCAATTCGCCAAAATAGGCAAAACCGCTAAATTGCTTCAACATTGCCACCACCTCACTCAACCTGTCCAAGTCTTGTTGACTAAGCGGACTGTTGGTGATGCTATATTTTTTGTCTTCGTAGGTATAATATTTTTTATCAACGACAATAATTGGCGCATCGTAGCCCAGTTTTTCACTGCGCATATTTTGAATATCCAACTGTATTGTCCGCTTGCTTACGCCCGTTTTGATGCCTTCATATTCATACAAAGCCTCTGAACAAGCCTCGACCAAATCTTCTAACGTCCACTTTCGGTAACGATTTTGCAGGCAATTATCAATCGTTTTGTATCGAATGAGTGCTAATTTATTCATAGCGCATTAAAAATCAGAGCTAGGTTGATTGCTTTTGATAATTTCGTAAATGATTTTGGTGTCGCAATAAATTCGAAATTGCTTGATTTTACCCTTCGCAATTTCCGCACGCCACACCGCAGGAATTTCCCAACGATTCTCGTTCAACTCCGAGGTCATGCCCATATACGTGCCAGAAGCTTTACCAAAACCAATTACGGTACTATCCTTTTCAATAATTTCTTCTATATTGATTTGATAATCAGGAAAAAGCGTAAAATAAGCCTCCCAACCTTCTATTAACCGTTGTTTTCCTTCCAACTTTTTATCTTGTGCATCAATAAAAACGTGGTCATCGCTAAATAATTCCCCCATCGCTTTTACTTCATGTGCATTTATTTTTTCGATAAACTGCTCAAAAGCAGGTCGGTAAGAAGTTTTTTTAGGCGGATTAGGCGTTTCTGCTTGCGGTTCAGAGCCACAAGCCCCCCAGCAAAAACTTGCGATTAGAATAAACAGATATCGTTTGATTTTTCGGAAGTATTCATTCATAATTAGTTAATGTTACATTTTCAGCATAAAATGTTAATTATCAAGCAACTAACACTGTTTACTGATAACTGTTAATTGTTTACTGTTCATGGTTTAGCGTATATCTTTTTTGGGGAAAAATTGCTTGAAATAGCGTGTAATAGAAAGTGGGATTGAACAAAAGTCGCCATGGATATTTGGCATACAAAATCATTCCCAGTACTTCACTGCTTACATTTAGGAGGAAAAAGGTATTCACAAGGAAGAAAAACAAGCGTGTTTGGAGCAAAAAAGGCGAGCTAAGAAAACCCATCATTCGCTTTGAATGAAAAGACGCATAAGCCGCCTTGTCATAGTTTTTGAGTTGAGCTGCCGTAAAGTTTTTTTGCGCATAACACTTTTCAATCTCATTCGCAGCAATCTCGGCACTTATCATCGCGTGTCCAATTCCGTTGGCAGTAAGGGCATCATTAAACGCGGCAGCATCGCCTAAAAGCACAAAATTATCGCCACTTACGGGGCGTTTTTTGATACCCAAATGAAACCCACAACCCAAAGGTTTGCGAATTTGCTCGGCATTTTGAAAGCGTTGTTTTAAAGCAGGGTGAGTTTCAAGCGCGTTTTGCATGATTTCGCGCAAATTGAGGTGATATTTTTTTTGCACATCGCTTCTTACCGCAATGTTCACGTTGATAACCCCATTCCCGACAGGCATCACATACATTCCCCCCGATTTCAATTCCTCCAGTATATAACATTCTGCCACATCACCCTTGCTAAGTCCTTCCACATTTCGATAAAAAGCAGTAATCCCACAAGCGTCAACTTCCGATTCCCAATCCCAAGCTACTAATTTTCGCGTAAATTTAGAACCAAAGCCATTCGCAACCACGAGCATTTCGGTTTCTATTTGCAGGTTTTTTTCTTTATTCCAAAGCACCAACTTTCCTTCTTTCCTCTCAACGACCTGAATATCAACACCTTCTTTTACCGTAACAAGTGCCTCTTTTTTTGCATATTTCATCAAGAGGTTATCTAAATCTAAGCGTCTAATTCCCACAGAAGAATCCAGTCCTCTGTCTTTGTTTGCTTGCGAATGAAAAGGAAGGTAAAAACTTTTCCCATTGGGTGCGTACAAATTTACTCCTTTTATCACTTCCCGTGCAGCAAGGTATTCGACATTTGCTAAAATATTTGCATCTAATTTTTGAAGAGAGCGCAACACTGCAGAAGTCAGGGCTTCCCCACATACTTTATCACGCGGAAAAACAGCTTTGTCTATCAACAAAGAAGGAATTCCCTTTTTTGCCAACATAATTGCAGCATAAGTTCCCGCAGGTCCCGCGCCAATAATGCACACCGTAGAAGAAATTTTTATACACTCAGCCATCAGCATTAGTATTTGCACAAAAATACGAAAATCATTTTACGCAAAAAAACATTTGCCGAATTAATCCAAACTTTGTACTTTTGTCTAGCCTAATAAATAGCAATGATTTTGAACGAATATTGGGAATATTTTCCGCTCAAACATTTTGATTTCCCCATTCCTTCTTCCTTATTCTTTGATTTTTTGAGCAAAACAACATGAACACAATGCCACAAAATTTAGCCATCTATAAAAAGACATTGGCATTAATTGAAGATGATAAATTGCTAAAACCTTACGAATCAGAGATTCGGGGGCGTTTGATGCACTATCATAGAGTGAAAAATGAAATTGAAAAGGATTTTGATAGTTTGCCCGCTTTTGCAGGGGCGTATCATTATCTTGGATTTCATTATGATAAACAGAAAAAAGGCTGGTACTACCGCGAATGGGCACCCAATGCAATTGGTTTGTCTTTGGTAGGCGATTTTAATGGCTGGGATCCGTTTGAGTCGCCGATGAAAAAGGCTGGCAATGGCTTGTGGGAAATTTTTGTACCTGATAATGCCCCGAATGGTGGGCTAAAACATGGCACACGGGTAAAAGTTCATGTGAAATCGCTGACGATGGCACTTGACCGTATTCCTGCTTATGCCACGCGTGTCATTCAAGACAGCGTAACAAATGACTTTTCGGGACAAATTTGGCAGCCGCGCCTTCCTTTTATTTGGTCTGATGTAAAATTTAAAATTTCGAACATTGGCAACCCTTATATCTATGAATGTCATGTGGGTATGGGGCAAGAAAAAGAAGGAATTGGCACTTGGCGCGAATTTGCGATAAAAATTTTACCAAGAGTAAAAGCATTGGGTTACAACTGTTTACAATTAATGGCGGTGCAAGAACACCCCTATTATGCCTCTTTTGGCTATCATGTTTCTAACTTTTTTGCCCCTTCTTCGCGCTTTGGTACACCTGAAGATTTAAAATATCTTATCAATGAGGCGCATTTGTTGGGAATTGCAGTGATTATGGATGTGGTTCATTCTCATGCAATTAAAAATTATGCAGAAGGGCTAAATCATTTTGATGGTTCTGATTTTCAATATTTTCATTCGGGCATAAAAGGTGAGCATCCGCTTTGGGATTCCAAATTATTCAATTATGGCAAACGCGAAGTGCAAATGTTTTTACTTTCTAACCTTGCCTATTGGTTGAAAGAATTTCACTTTGATGGATTTCGTTTTGATGGAATAACGTCTATGTTGTATCATCATCATGGGATAAATCGCTCATTCACAGAGTATAAAGATTATTTTGGGGCAGAAATTGACAAAGATGCCTTGACCTATTTGCGTTTGGCAAATGAATTAATTCATACCTTAAAACCTGATGCAATTACGATTTCGGAAGATATGAGCGGTATGCCTGGCACTTGCCGCGCAATTGAGGAAGGTGGTTTGGGCTTTGATTATCGTTTGGCGATGGGAGTTCCTGATTTTTGGATAAAATTAGTGAAAGATCGCAAAGATGAAGATTGGAGTTTGAATGAAATTTGGAATACTTTGAGCAATCACCGCAATTTTGAGGCAAATATTGCCTATTGTGAATCTCACGACCAAGCACTTGTGGGCGACCAAACCTTAGCTTATCGAATGATGGGTGCGGAAATGTACCAAAATATGGACAAGGCAATGCAAAGTTTGGTGATTGACAGAGGCATCGCATTGCATAAAATCATTCGTTTGCTAACCATTTCGATTGGGGGAGGTGCTTATTTGAATTTTATGGGAAATGAGTTTGGGCATCCCGATTGGATTGATTTTCCGAGAGAGGGTAATCATTGGAGCCATAAATATGCGCGGCGTCAATGGTCTTTGGTGGATAATGGCTTTTTGAGGTACGAATTTTTGAATGAATTTGACAAAGCCTTGCTCAAAACGATGCAAAATTTTCAACTTTTTGAGCAAGAATATGCGCAACAAATTTGGGTAGATGAGGAGCAAAAAATCCTCATTTATGAGCGTTCAAACATGATTTTTCTGCTGAATCTTCATGTTTCAGAATCCTTCTTTGGCTTTCGGGTAAAAGTGCGTAAAGCAGGGAAATACAAAATTATTTTAAACACAGACAATACGGCTTTTGGCGGCTACGGTAGAACAGACGAAACGTTAATTTACGAAACCATCAAAAGTCCTAAAATCGGAAATTATCTACAACTTTATTTGCCAAATCGTACAATGATCGTCTTGGCAAAATAAGTACTATTTTATATGAACGAACAATTATATAGCGCACATAAATTTAAAACTTGGCGCGAAAACTTGATAAACAATGGCTTAACAGTCAATGAGATTACGGAAATTTATACAAAATTTCGGTACAATGGGGAAGTACTTTTTTCTTTTGTGAGTGTTGACGCGCTTACGCCTGAAGGAGGCAAAATTCCGCCAATTTGTTTTATACGTGGAGCTTCGGTTTCAGTGCTAGTTTGCTTTATTGATAAGGAAACAAAGGAAAAATATTTACTGCTTGTGAAGCAACGCAGAGTATGTAATGGTGCGTTTTCCTATGAACAACCTGCGGGAATGGTGGACAAAGATGATGAACCGCTTGCTGTTGCGGTGAGAGAAGTAGAGGAAGAAACGGGCTTGCAAGTTTCTGAAAGTCAAGTAATTCCCCTCAATACAGAAGCGTATTATTCAAGTCCAGGTGCTTGTGATGAGGCATTATACTTTTTTTATTGCGAAATCGAATTGTCAAAAGAAGAAATGATGCAACACGATAGCCGCACAATGGGCGTAAAAGCAGAGCATGAACATATCGAAACTTGTGTAGTGCCAATGCACGAGGCAAAACGCTTGATTACCAATAACAATGGCTTGCTAAATTACTATTTATATTTGGAGGCGATTGCAACAAAATCCTAAGCAAAAAACGCAAAAACAGCTTGCATATAAGTTTTTTCGAATTTCTCTTTTCAATGTTCACTTTTCTTTTTAGTATTGCAAAAGATTTCACCTAAATCAAAAGAGAATTTTTTTAGTAAGATTTCGTTTAAGACAATAATATTCAAGCATTGATTATTCATTATTTGAACCTTTTTCTCATAACCTTATCAATTAAAATTAATTAAGTATTTTACGTATTAAAAATGAAATTGGCGAATAGTTTAAGGATTTTAGCAATCATTGTTTTTTGCACAACCATGCAGGCTTGTTCGAAATCGGACAGCAAAGAGAATAACAATAGCAACTCGGCTCAGAACACTACACAAACAGAGGCGGAATGTCTTTCCAAACCTAACCGTATTTGTAATCAAGGTTTGTCCTTTGCTCAATTAGGCGATTCTTTGGCGAGTATAAAAACAGAAGGTGCCGTTATTGCAGCAAAAGATACTTTGTTTTCTACGGAAGAAATGCAATGGAAAGGAAAAATTTTGCAACTTTCAAAAGGGCAAGTACTGATAGAAGGCACACAAGTACATACTTCTGACGGCGAAATAGACGATGCAAATGGTGGAAATGTGCGTGCCATTCGTATCGAAACGCCTTTGTTTGAAACAATTGAAGGCGTTAAAGTTGGCTCAACTTTTTCGGAGTTGAAAAAATTACATGCCGACTCTTTATTTGAAGTACAACCTGCGGCTTATAGCGGCTTGTTGCAACTTCGTTTGCCAAGTATCTCTCGCATCAATTATTTTGTGAAAGAAAGTGCTGCCCTCCCACCTGCACCAGGTGATGAAGCAAATATGAATTCTGCAAAAAATATTTCTCCCGAAGCCAAAATCGAAATGATTTCGGTAGAAGAATAAAAGGGGAAATTAACAAGAGATAAGCGCATAGCTAGCATTTGGAAACTTGCTAGATATGCGCTTTGTTTTATTCTCCCATTTTTACTTAATCAAAAGTTTAACTAAAAATATACCCTTTTCAGCTCATAATAAAATGATATTGAGGCTGTTACTTAAAATAAAGTATAAATAAAAGGCGCAATTGCGGAGCCACCACCCACTACGAGTAATACCCCAATCAACAACAAAGCCACGATAACAGGGGCGAGCCACCACTTTTTTTGTTCCCAAAGAAATTTAAAGATGTCCATTTTCGATTCATTTTTAATAATTACTTCACAAAAGTAAGTATTTTGGGCAGCCTAACCAAGTTTTTCCATCCATTCTGCCATCGTTTGCGCGGCAGCATCGCTATGTTTTGCAAGGTATTCTTTCACATTTTCGCGGCTGCTAAGCGTTTTATTTTGACTCATTTTAGCCTTAGCTTCCACTTTTTCAATAGAAATCGTCATACCTGTCATGCCATTGAGCATGCCTTGTAAGTATTTTTCTGGCATTTTATCCCACCATGTTCGGTAATTTGGCTCAAAATAAGGCATCAATTTTTCCAAAATCGCTTTTTTTGCCTCGCTTTCTTCCACCAATTGTATTTTCCCATAAACATGAACCGCCAAATAATTCCAAGTCGGAACATTGGGCGTAGAGTCATACAAAGTAGGAGAAATATAAGCGTGTGGTGTTTGAAAAATCACCAAAGCAGGCTGCTCGTGCTGCACTTTTGCGTGTGGATTTACCTTCGATAAATGCGTGATTAAAGTTTCACCTTCTAATAAAAAAGGCAGATGCGAAGCGGTAGGTATTTGATTTTCAGCCACTACCAAAGTCGCAAAAGGATAAGTATGAAGGAAATTACGAATTTCTTCTGTTTCCTGCCATTGAAAATGCTTGGGAATATACATATATAGGAAATATATTAAGTGAACCAAGAATTAACAAAAGCGCGACTAACATTGTTAGGTTTTTGGGGGAGATTTAACAGTGCATAACGATAAATAAAAAATATCTCTTACCTTTGTTGCTATATTTTGCACACTTTAACATTTGGCTTCAGTCTTTTTTTTACTTTAATAAATGGATAATCAATAGTTATTGCAAGATACTTCTCATTGTAATTTTTCATTTTCCATTATTTACGATTCGTGGCAATCAACAGTTGGCTATATTTTCTGGGCTTAGAAGTTGGAGACAACGGAAAATTTCGGGTAAGCGACTTGCCCGCTAGAAATGCGTGGAGTGAGTTAACTTTTCAATCGCTAAAAAAAAGTAGAAATGGAAAGGAATTAGCTGATAATGAAGCAAATGAAGTAGTAATAGAACTTTTATTTTTGTGGTTAAGTCGGCTTTTTTTGTTGAAAAAAATCGAAAAAATGCTCTTAGCAATGCACGAAAATGCAGAAAATTATCACTTTTTAACGCCCCAATTTTTCGATACCTTTGAGTCTTTAGATACTTTTATTACGGAAGTTATTACCCGAAAACCGCAAAATCGTGGGGGAAATACAAAACTTCTTTTTGGACATTTGCCTTACCTCAACAGCCCTATTTTTGAACTTCAAGCCCTTGAAAAAAAGTATGTTTTTCTGTCTGATATAAAAAGTGATGCCGAAATCATTGCGCAAGCGGAAGGTAAGCCTTATAAGGTTGTGCCTTATTTGTTGCAATTATTGGCAGAGGACATGAGTAATTTTGAGGTTTTAAGCTTGTTAGAAGGGTTTTTGCCCTCGCATTTACCCAAGCTTTCGAGCGAAAATTGGGCTAGTTTTTTAACCAAAACCTTTGATTTTTCGCAAAAACCTACCATTTTTTTCCCTATTTCTATTTCGCCGATGCTGTGGCAAGAAATTTTGCATCAGTTTTTGATAAAAAGTCTGAAAAACAAAGCCTTACAAGACGAGGACAAAAGAAAAATCCTCGATTATCAATTTGAAAAAATTGAGAAAAGCTTGCAATTGATAGATACGAGAGATGGGGAAATTTTTCAATATTTTGCGCCCAAACCCATTCAAAAAAAGAAATATCAGCACGCAGTTACGGGAAAAATGATTGAGGTAGAAGAAGGGAGAAATAAAACGCAACGTCAAAAAATACAAGAGGCAATTTTTATTACCAAAACAAATTTTCTGCAAAACCAATTCTTTCTGATTGAAAATCAAGCACTTTTGTTGCATTTACATCAATTGGCTTTTGCTTTTGAAGGAATTGATTCCGCATTTTACACCCAAGCAAGCGGTTATACAGAATGGAATTTGTTGCCAAATGTGCAGCGAAACTTTCGACAAGTCGCGCTTTCTGCTCCTACTGTGCCTTTGGAAAATACTTTACCCTCCCAAATAGATGCCTATTGCAAACTGTTCAAGCAATTGCAACAAACAAATGAGAAATATGAGTTGCAAAAAATTGGGCAGAACCTCCAAAAAATTCAACAAGAATGGCGTTTGGCTTGGGCAAAAAAGGAGGGAAGGTATGCAAAATGGCAAAAATTACAAGCCGAATATTATCGAAAATATGCAGATACAGGTTTTTTTGCCTTAGAATTATCAGAGGAGGAAGAAAAGGAAAAAGCGAAATTACAGGCAGATATTTTGCTTTTGGAGCAAGAAATAGGCATCAAAAGTGAAAAGAAGGTAGAAAAGTTAGAGTTAAGATGGGATTATCCTGAAATTTGGGATAAGAAAGGCAATTTTACTGGTTTTGATGTGCTAGTATTAGGCTATGAAAATGAAGAAATGGCTTATTCTCTCCCCTTTTTACATCATATTTTACAAAAAAACGGAAAATTATTGGCAGTTTTCCCAAGTAAACTACTCTATAAAGCTCAATATGCAGCGCAAAGAACCTATTTATTAACGGAAATTGACTTACAGCTCGCAGAAATGCAAGCCCCCTCTCTTTTTACTTTTGCTCAAAAGCAAAAAGACATTTCTCCTACCTTTCAAACAACTAGCCCTGCACAAGTGCTTGAAAAACAGCATTTTCAGACAGAAGATTTTAATGAAATCAGCCTACATTTACCCAATGAAATTGCGGCTATTTTGTATAAAATGCGACAAAAAGCAAAACCTTTGAAAGAAATTGCGGAAATCAAGCGTGGCGCGACCATCAAAAAAAGCGATTTGGTGAATACTACGGGGTTGAAAATACTCATTGGGCAGGAAATTCAACGTTATCAATTGCAGTTTGAAAACCTGCACATTGCCACCAATCATAAGGAATATGTGCGCTTAAAGGATTTTTTTGAGGCGGAAAACATTGTTTACATTTCTCGAAATGGCGGCGAACTCATTGCCACGATTGGGGAAGAACCTTTTGCATATAGTAAAAATGTCTATGGTTTGGTTTTTCCCTCTACGGTTGACAAATATTTTGCGGTAGCGATGCTCAACGCGCCTTTGCTTTCGCATTATTATCGCTTGACGTTTCAAACTTGGGAAGAATATTCTCCCAACGAAATCCAAGCGGCTCTGTGTGAACGCCTTCCCTTTGTTCTACCTGATGTTGAGGTGCAAAAAAACGTAGCAATGTCTAGCAAACAACTCATCAAGGCGTATCAAAACGGACAAGAAACGCACATCGAAAAGATAGAAGCCGAGTTATTGAATCATTTCCTACAAATTTATGGCATCAATCCTGCCGAATACCAACATTTGCTAACAGCAGCGCATTAAAACAGGCAAGTAAGGAAAAATAACTGCGCATTATGCTTTTTTCTTGGAAACAATCAAGGAAATTACTTTTGAAACCTTAGTTACTTTTTGCCTAATTTTGTTGTGAGAATGAAATCTATGCAGGTGATAAGGGAGAATTGATAGCGAAAACCGATGTTTTGCTACGATAAGTTAATTATTACCAAAGGCTTCTGTTTACTTGATTATCTTAAACCAAATGGAAAGAATTAAAAAGCTACTCATGATTGCACTTGTGAGTGCAAGTGTTGCGGGAAGTACTAGTTTTGCACAAAGCCCTGCTGCACCCGTTGCTGCCCCAAAAATTGAGGTGGACACCTTTCAGTATGTCGCTGAAATGTTTGCTGACGACAAAGTGTTGCGCTACAAAATTCCGGGTTTTGAGCGACTGACCACCAAGGAAAAAGAATTGTTATATTATTTGTATGAAGCGGCTCTTGCAGGTCGTGATATTTATTGGGATCAAGGTTACAAGCACAATTTGTGTATTCGCCGCACCTTAGAGGCAGTTTTAAATAGCTATAAAGGCGATAAAAAAACAGAACAATACCAACAGTTTTTGGTGTACGCGAAACGCATTATGTTTGCAAATGGCATTCATCATCAATATTCGGAGCAAAAAATTATGCCTGAATTTTCTAAGGTATATTTTGCGGAATTGGTGGCAAAATCGGACATAAAACAACTGCCGCTTCAAAAAGGAGAGCCTGTTGCCAAATTTGTACAACG
>JBJXHA010000169.1:0-3965 GCA_046160275.1 Bacteroidia bacterium
GATTTGTACAATGGGGACAATCCTTTTCGTGGTGCTGGTGAGAAAAGCTTCCTTCGCCTGATAGATATCGTCTAATGTAATCGTGCCTTCCTCTGTTTTATATCGCTTTGAAGCGAGCTTTAAAATATTCTTTCGCGTGACACCATGAAGAACCCGATCTTTTGCCGTGACTACGGTGTTATCCTTTCTAACAATGAAAAAATTGCAACGCGGAAACTCTGATACCTTATTGTTTTGGTGATACAATACATCATACGCTTCTTGCTCTTTTATTTTGTTGATAAGCCAGATGCCCATGGAGTAGTTGATCGTCTTAGCAGAAGGTAGATCGCGAACATAATCATGGGTGATAATATTAACACCCTTTTCTATTTGCTCTTTTCCCGGTAAGGTTAAAGGCTGTTGTGTTATAATCAGATTAGGTGTAGCAGGTTGATAGCCATCTTCAGAATATCCTCCAGTAAGAATCATTTTAATACCTGACTCTGCGATATTATTTTTTTGGATGAGCTGATAGATAATTGATTTCAACTCTGTGGCTGTATGCGGCACAGTCAGGCGCATAACTTTAGCTGAGTTATAAAATCGCTGCAGGTAGTCGTCCAGAAAAAAAGCATGACCATCCTGAATTTTGCAGAAATCAAAAATGCCATAACCTCGCTGAATGGAAAGATCGCGAACGTGAAGAAATGCCTTTTCGGCTGGAATAATTTCGTTGTGCAGGTAGGTGTACATTTAATTAATACGTAAAATAAACAAAACCATTAAGTGACAACTTATCATACATAAGCAGACAATTTTTCCGGAAGTGGAAATAGTTCCCCACTCCAAAAGTAATACAAACTTTTACTAAGCCTTTTTGACTTACCTTATTAATGGTATGCCAATTGATCAAATCGCATCAACCAGAAAATCTTTTTATAGAAAGGAGAAATAAATGAAGACCAAATTTAGTGACTTAGTGAAATCAATTGATGTTTTAAATACTTTACATGGAGGCACAAGTGAGCCATTTCTTTCTATCCGTGAACAAACAACGGGTAGAGAAATGCGCGTTCGAGTTCCCGGAGTAGAGAAAGAAGGGTTGCAGATAGAAATAGCTAATAATCAATTATCGGTTTTCTATTTGATCCCCATTTATTCGGTCGGTAAGCTGATGCACCTGACGCAGGTAATCTACAACCAACCTATACCCTATTTCATTGATGCCTCTAAAATTGAAGGCACGTACGAAGAGAATGAATTAGTGGTGGTGCTTCCGTTTAATGAATTGTCAAGCGGCTACAACAGGCGTATTAAAATTGGATAGATGGAATAGCACCTAAGCAGTGTTAGTGGCAGGCTTTCTATCAACTGTCATTTAACCTCAGTCAATATTTTTTTGTACACTTCTCTTGCATAATCATAATCTTGTTTTGCCTGTACTTTTTCATTGTCACTGATCCCGACTTGCTTTTGTTGCCAACATTCATCCACAGCTTTTAAGCACCATTCTACACTTTGTTTGTTTGCACGAATCGGTTTATTGTCAATCATAACAAAAATTGGATTAGTGTGTGAAGATGGTAGAATGCGCAAGGCTACCCAACTGCTATGTTCTATTTTGGTTGTGAAATTTACATCTTGCAAAGCACCATCGGCTACAATTATTTTCTTATCAACAGCCGCCCCGTTTACCACAAGTTCTATGGTAACATTTCTTGAAGTGTCTATTCTTGCTCTTTCCAAATTCCAAAATGGCTTCTGTTCCCAAACATTTTCAGCAACATTCAGTGATTTAACTGCAAAATCTTTTTTTGCCTTAAGTAATGCAGATACTTTTGCCGTAATACTGACTTTTGTTGATTCTTCAAATTTTAACTCACTATTTTTTGTACCAACTTCAACCTCATTTACGTTGAAGTCAAGAATGTGACTTTGGCCATCGCTTACGTATGTTCTACCTATTTTTAACCCTTCTGTCCATTCATCAAAATTTAATGCCCTATCTAATTTTACATAACTTCTTCCGTGTGCAACTTTTTCGTCACTCATACACGGAAAATCAGTTTCTCCACTGATTCTAGTTCTAAATCCACAGTTAAGCGTATGATACCAAATATTTAGTTCCCAAGTAGGCGGGGTATCCATTGTCGAAATAAAATCAACCAAATTGTGTGTAACCGCCACTATATATTCATTTGCACCAATGCCGTCAAATCTGGGCATTTCGTAATTGGGTAGTTTATTTGTTTTCACCTCAAGCCCCAAACCTGAATGTGCATAACCTGTTACAGCATTTTGTGCCTTTGCCCATTTAAGTATTGGAATGGTATACGTTGGCCAATCTTCTAAAATATTTGTGTTCGGGTAATGTTGATTTTTTAATCGTAGCAATACCAAATGTCCTGCATGTCCTGATGGAAAACCTGAAATTTCTAAATCATAACGCATTAAATTTTCTTTGGTAGATAGTTGGTTGTCTTTTCCTTCAAAAAATTGCTTTTGGTGATAGTAGCCAGGTCCCCAAGTTAACACAGAACCAATATTTACACCCTCCCCTGCAATATGTCTCATCATATCACTTGGATTAACGCCTTCTGTTGGTGATGTGTAATGAGAACAGCCCGCTGCGTGGATATGATGATCACCACTGTACCACTTAAATAAATTGGGATTGATCCATCTTTCTAAATTTATTTTCAAATCTTGCTCTTTATCATTTGTGACGTTAAGTGTTATTTTTTTCTGCAAATATTCGGGTCCTCTGCCATACGTAACTTCATAGTTTCCAAATGGCAACTCAATTGTTTCTTTGTCATAACGATAGATTTGCGACTGAAAGAAAAAGTCAGGGGCAAGTCTTTTCATTTGGCTTGGGTAAATATTTCCTTGTTCATCCTTTATTACAAATGATGCAATACTTGATACTCCGTTTTCATTTTTAATGTTAAGTTTTATTTTTTGGGATGAAATACACGTAAAAAGAATATTGACTTCGTTTCTAAACCCAATATCTTGAGTTGCTTGACCGCAATCAATTCTAAATTTTGCGGCTCGTTTGCCTTCGTCCCTGCTATAAAGTTGTATGATTAAATATTCAGTTTCCAATCCTGAAAGTGCTTTGCTCATTGGACTTTGAGTATACAAGCTAAGGTCTAACCAGCGGTCTTCAATTTGTTGTTTGGTTACTTTTGTTCCTCTTCCTGCACCTGCCATTCCGTAAAGTTTTTCACCGCCATCATATGTTCTTTTAGCTTGTTCACTTTGAATCGAAAGGTGAGCAGTAATTCCAGCTTCATTTTTTACTTTCACTAAAAATGTTTTCCAACCATTTTCAAATAAAGTTGGCTGTTGCGGTCCTGCTGTTGCTTTTACCCTGCTTTCTGGATTGATATCAACCTTTAGAATTGCATATTTATCGAGAATCGTTTCGAGTTTATCAATTCCCTCATTATCATTTATCAATCTCTGAATTTCCTCTTCATCTTTATTTTCAATAGGGCTTCCGATAAATTTTAAGGTTTCTAAAAGAGTTTTTGTTTGGAAATAAAAGGGTTGTTTGTCTTGTGAGAACAAGTCAAATGATACAAGTACAAAAAGAATTAATAAGACATTCTTCATTTTCTTAAAAATTATAGTTTGTTTGGTCAGGGTCTGTCAATTAAGCTTGCCGCCAAAGTCTGGCTATGAGCCGTTGCTTTGGCCTATAAAAATAATTAAAAAGCAATGGATCATAGCCTTTGTTGTCAGTAGTTGGGCTTCGCCCATAATCATCAACTATTTCTTGCCTCTAGTCTGTCATTCAATTTAGAGTCCATGAGCTGTCGCATATTGCAAAGCATAACTTCAGTGGTTCCAAATTAAGAAGTCCAATAAAGCCCTCCAATGATAGAACTCCACTGGCAAGCCTTTCCAAATCATTATGCTCCTTCTTCTAATCTCGTCAAAATTTAAAATATACAATTCTGTGATATTCATAAAGT
>JBJXHA010000170.1:0-2515 GCA_046160275.1 Bacteroidia bacterium
GCGTATCGTGTTTTTTGGCAATTTCATTGATACGCGCTTGTTGCGAACCGATACCTAAACCTTTGGTACTTGCTTGTTCTGAAGCCCATTCTGATAGCAAGGTTACTTCATTAAATTTGTCGGTGTCACTAGGTTTCAGCTCTGCCAAAGAAAGTAACTCTACCTCCAATTTTGCTTTTTGCGCCACTTGCGCAATCACACCTTGCAAACGAGCTGTGCCTTTTTCAGTAGCAAATAAACCCAAATCTTGCGTTTCCTTTACACTTTCGAAGAAGTAACGTGGATTTACAACCACAATTTTATCAATACCCAAACGTGCGCCCTTGCTTTCCTGCTCTTTTTGGAAGGCTTCGATATTTTTGTTTTTATTTTTCTTTTTCCACTCCTCATTTTCTTTTTTCACCTTCAAACAATTTGCAAAATAACGAGTAAATGCCGTGTCTATCAAGGGATTGCGCAGTGTATATTTTGCCCAAAACTTTTCTTTATGGTCTTTGTCGTCATCATCTAAAGCCAAATCTTTGGGCGATTCGTAGTGGTGATTTACCATTTCTTGAAAAATCTCCCCCACCACAGCTTTGGGTTCTAGTTCAGTGGGATATTGTTTGTGCAATTTCCACGCATAATGCAAAGCCAGCATATTCAACTCATTGTTTTTCATCTGTTCAAACAAATGATAAATCTGCTGAATTTCGCCCTCTACCTTTTCCGTTTCCACTTTTTCGGCTTCCGTTTTTTCTGTACGGTCATTTTTAACCTTTACCATGCCATTCAAAGCCTTTGCCACAATCGCCTCAAGGTAATAATTGTTGGGATTATCTTGCAACAACAAATAGGCATTGTAAAAAGCCTCTTGATACAACTGATAATGCAAATAAGCCTGAGGAAGCTCAAAACGAGCGATATTTTGTAGGTTAATAAACTTTTCTGCAGACACCAAAAACGCCTCTCCTGTATCTTTTAAGCCTTTTGCTTTTAGGGCAACACGAACAGCTTTTTTGCGTTTTCCCCAATTTGGGTGCGAACTTTTGAGGTCATCGGCATCTTCATCTTCTCCCTTTACGGCGTTCACTTCCTTTAAAAAATATTTTTCAGGGATAGAAACACCATCTAACCGAAAAAAATTCTTATCCAGCGGTTGATTGGCAAAAGGAAGATAGGCAAATCTCAATTTATCAAAAGATTGCTCAGGTGCATCTATTGCATAACCCGTTTTTAAAAAGCGAATTAAACCGAGGCTATCAGCCTCAGATTCAAGGTGTTTTGCATAACTATATTTTGCGACCAAAGCCTCCTCTTGTGCATCATTTTTGCGCCTGTCTTCTGATGCCACATCGCGCCCGTTCTTTCTTTTTCTTGATTCCTGAAATTGGTCAAGTACATGGCGTTCTTTAAAATGCGTAATTTCATGCGAAAGAATGTAAGCAAGTTGTGCCTCATTTTCGACCTGTGCAAGTAAACCCCAACAAATAAGAATAGTGCCATCATTCATGGCAAGCGCATTCACAGAAGGAGATCGCAAAATATATAAGCGAATTTTTTTGCGAACTTCGGGTTCATCTTTGAGTAAAATGTCCAAAATTTCATTCAAATAATCTGTTAACTCAGGGTTTACAATAATTCGCCCACTTTTGAGTAAATTGTCGGTAAAATAACGCTGATATAACAAGAACTTTTCTTTTGCTTCTTGGTCTTTGCGTTTTGACTCCTTTGTTTCCTGTCCCATTTCTACCTCGTATTTTGCAGAAGATAGCGTTGTGATTTCCTTGGGAAGCAAGCCTTTACATAGAATCGGCTGGTAACGATCAAAATCTTGGGCTTTTGTAGCCGAAAAGATAAAGCATACCACTAAAAAGAAAGTGTTTTGTAAAGATAAAAATTTCATACTTAGCGTAAAATTTGAGGCTACATAATTATAAAAAGATTTTTAATTTGCCAAATAATCCAGAAAATATTTAGGAAACAACCTCTTCAAAAAGGTAAAAAAAACAAGCAATACGAAACTTTATCGTTTTGAGTTTCGTTAAAAGTTTAAGATACAATTCTATCTGTTTTTCCTATTATTTTCTTGGTGATAGTCGGTGTATAGTCTGATGAAAACTCAAAATATTGAAAACCAAGCTATTAAACTCATCTTCAACTATAAACTATCGCTTATCACCTCATTATCCACCTTTAATTGCTTAATTCAAATGTCATTACAATCACTCCACGAAACGCAGTATTTACTACTTTTTATTAGAGAGATGTTAGGTTTTAACCAGACACAAATCGCCGATCAAACCAAAAACTTACCCAAAAAAGTTTTCGATGGGCAGATTACAAACATCAAGCAGGCAAAATCCTTTAACAGTTTGAATATGCCTATAAAACGAATAGAGGAAATCCACGATACCCTCGATACTCTATTTATTAAAGGAAAAGGACTCACCAAAGTCTATGAATTTTGGAGAAAAAACCAAGTTTCTCTAGGTTCTTGCAAGATGCAGGGCGTTTATGAGGGTTATTTTATTCG
>JBJXHA010000171.1:0-2777 GCA_046160275.1 Bacteroidia bacterium
GAGAATCACAAGGTTGCTCTTTGCCTAATAATTCATTTATCGCATACGTGAGTTTTTTTCTTTTTCCTACTTGTTCTATGTGAAAATTACTGTAATAACGTTCTGCTTCGCGGTAATTGGTAAACAACTTCCACGCAACATTTGCGCCAATCGCTACAAGGATGGTGAAAAGTATCGCGCCCGCAAAGGCAATTGGGCGTTTGGGAAACCACCATCTTTTATTACCAATATTAGGCGTTTCAGGGATGTTTTTTTCTTTGTTTGCTTCATTTGTTTCTGAAAATTCTGCCTCATTTAATAATTCAAATTTGGAGAAGTACGCATCAAACAAATAATAAAATTTTTCTTGTTCTTCGGGGCTTTGGGCAAAAATAGGGCATAAAATGTGGCGCAATCGCTGGATAGGAATATTGGGTTCAAAGTGATTAACCAATTCTTGAACGCGCAAATAGGTATCCATCCCTACATTAAAATTGTTATTTTGTAGGTAATGAATAAACCCTTCGTAAGGATAAAATATGTTAGACGGCTCGTGGTTCAAAGTAATTAAATTAAAAATTCGCCCATTCCAATGTAACTACAAAAGTATAATCTGCATTAGAAATAGTACATTGACTTGCATTTTGATGAAAAGCATAAGGATAATTTTTAGGCACAAACTCCACGCTTGTCATCAATGTTTCTGGCATAAAAGCATCATAATCATACAATTGTACTTTATATGTTTTGTCTAAATTTGTAATTCCCTCGCTTACATCAGGAAATAAATCAGTCATAGATAAAGGAAGTTGACTTGCCTGAATGTTTTGGTAAGAAACATAATTGTTATGGGCATAAATCGTTCCTATTTCATCTGTAATTTTGATAAACAAATCGGGACCATCTGTGCCATTGTCCCATGAATTATCTATTTTATTAGAAGAAACCAATGACACTGCTTTTATCCTGCATTTTGTATAATTATAATCAATATATACTGCTTTTTCTTTTTCTGCATTCGTTTGTTTATGGCTTGCTCTTAGCTTCACATTATAAATTCCCCCTTGCTCAAAACGATGAATTGGGCTTGTTTCATTCGAAAAACCATTTCCAAAGTTCCAAAAATAGGAAAACCCTTGGTCTTTGGTTAAATTCAAAAAAGCAACATCACAAGGAGCTTTACAGCTGTCATTGTTTACTTTAAAATCAGGCGCAGGTGTTATTAAATCGCCTTTGTTATCTAAGTCGCAAGCAAAAATGCTACATAAAAGTGAACAAATTAAGATAAGTTTTCTCATAAAAGTCTATAAATGAATTAATTCCATGACAAAGTAACAATAATTGTGGCATCATTATCAGTGCCTTGAAAAGAGACGATATTTATCGCGAAAGGTGAAATTACCTAGCCCTCACTCCTCAATTTCAGCAAATCTTCCTTGTTTTTTGCCAAAATAGAATAACTCATCATCAATTTTTTGAGTTCTTCGGGGCTGTTGATATTATTTACATCAAGATTATGTTGGTCAAGAATATGCACCCATGCGAGAAGTTCTGCCGTTGCGGGCGGCTTGCGCAAGCCTTTGCTTTCTCTAATTTTGGTAAAATGCGTAATCGCAGCATTAAGCATTTGAGCGGTAAATGCCGAACTCAATTGCAAACGTTTGCGCGTAATTTCCTCCAAAGCCGCTGCATTTGGAAAAGGAATGTGAAAATAAACACATCTCCTCAAAAATGCATCGGGCAAATTCTTTTCAGAATTACTCGTCAAAATCAAAATGGGGCGATTTTCTTTGTTTGCCTTGAAAGATTTCCCTGTTTCTTTGACTTCAAACTGCATATTTTCAAATTCATTGAGCAAATCATTCGACAAATCGCGGGGAGCCTTGTCAATTTCATCAATCAATACCACACTTCTTTGCCTTTCGGATTCGATAATGGCTTTGCCTAATGCTTCAAAATAAATATATTTCGAAATGTCTGTATTAATGCTGCTATCTTTCATCTGCACGTCACGAAAATGCGCCAAAGAATCGTAGCGATAAAACAAATCTCTCGCAGTAGAGGTCGTTTTGGTGTTAAAAATGTGAGGCATTCCCAACTCCAATTCATAAGCAATGCTAAAAGCTAACTGCGTTTTGCCTGTTCCCGGCTCGCCTGTTAATAGCAAGGGTTGCCCCAAAGCAATTGCCACATTCACCGCCTCACGTAAAGCATCAGAGGCAACATAACCCGCAGGCGCATTGGGCTGCGTATAAGTGCGAAATGGCTGCATCTTTGCATTGCGCTGTGTGAGCGTAGAACCATCTCCTTTATATAAACTAAATTGTTCCATTTTTTGATAATAAATTGAATCTTAGTGTTTTCGCTTACGATTTTGCTTTGAATATTGCTTGTTGTTTTCTCGTAAGGTTCACATTATCAGTAGATTATAAATTTTTCTTTTTAAGTGAGAATTGAGCCAAAGTTAGCGAGAAATGCAAGAAAAACCAAGCCTCGCTCTAAAAAACAAACAAAACCTTGATAATAAAGCTGTTACTGGATTTTACGCATGATTTCATAGGCTTCCTCTATGTTTTGACTTAGCTTTTTAGGCTTAACATCTTCTCTAGGCATGCCATTTATCTGCTTCATAACTTCGGCTCACATAATTAAATAACATAATAAAAAATGGCTTTTTGGACGCAAAGATTTACAAATTATTAATCGAAATTTGCCGATTGTATTTATCCACCAGCGTTTTCATTTCCTTTTCCACTTTTGCCATTTTTAACTCATTTGTGCCGCCTGTAAACAATGTA
>JBJXHA010000172.1:0-5158 GCA_046160275.1 Bacteroidia bacterium
CGTACAACGCTGACGTGCCAAGGGGCTACTATCATGCAAACTCATATATTCCAATGATTTGACTTCTTTTTCGCTTAGTTTTAACTGTCGTCGTCTTCCCATTTTTATCTCTAATTTTGACCTCAAATATACTACTTTTTTTTATACTTTTTTACTATCGTTTTTTCATCGTTTTTTTGCAACCCATACTTAAATGAAATGCTTTCTCATAATAACTTAATGCTGTTTCCTTTTCGCCTTGTGTGTATTTTACTTCTCCTAAATAAATATAAGCAAACCCTTGTCTATCTCTTGCCGCTAATCCCCCAACAGGATATTTTTGATACAATCTTTCTATATCCTCAAAGTAGCATATAGCTTCTTCAATTTGCTCGCTCTTTTTAGCGATTTCTCCTAATTTCAAGATTGTAGTAGCTAAAAGATTAGTGTAATGTTGTGTTTTAGCTTTGGTATTTTGTAGAACATAATGCTTATGTAAGTTTTCTTTGATAAGGTGTTCCTTCTGATAAAAAGCTAATGCCTCATTTATATATCCTATTTGTTGATGATAATCTCCTATTCGCTGATAAATAATGCTTTGCGTTTCTTTGTAATCTAAATTATCGGGAAATTGATTACAAAGTCGCTTCATTTTTTCATCTGCTTCACAAATCATTGAAAAACCTTTTTCTAATTCTCCTATTTGTATATAAATATGCCCCATTCTTTCTAAGCAAGCAATAAAATAGGATTCATGACCTAATTCTAAGTAGTTTTTTTGAGCTTGCTCAATATAGGCGATAGATTCTGTAATATTTCCACTATCTCTGAATCTATCGCCTAATTTTGTTATCAATTCCGCGAAATCCGCATCTAAAATTACATGGTTATTTTCCATAAAAGTAGTATTTATAAAAGTGAAGCAACATCTTTTTGTGCATTTGTTAAACCTTCAAAATATTCAGGTGTAGGTGCCGTTTCATATAACTCTTTCCAAATTTTTTCTGCATTTACATAGTAATTTTTTGCTACAACAATGTCGCCAAGTTGTACATGAATATCTCCTAAAAAGCCATAAACTGTTGCTAATTCGTGTTTTATATAAATATGTTCTGGGTAAGCGGCATATAATTCTTCCGATAACTGAACTTCTATTTGAAACATTTCTAAAGCTTTTTCAAGCTCGCCTTTTTCTTGATAAATAATCCCCAATTTTTCATAAGCAATAGAAAGATGATTTTTTAATTTCACATCATTGGGGTTTATTTCGTAAATTTTTGCTTGAATTTTATGATACTTAAGAAACATTTCTAAGGCTTTGTCTAGCTCTCTTTGTTCCTGATAAATATTCCCAAGCCAGCAGTAAGAAATAGCATAATCGCTTCTTATTTCTTGACTAGAAGGGTTATTTTTCAATAATTTTTTGATAATAAGGTGATAATTAAGAAATAATTTTAGTGCAGTATCAAAATCGTTCATAGCGTAATAGACTTCTGCTAATTTTTCATAAGAAAGTGCCAGACTATATTGTAAATCTTCTCTTACGGGATTATTTTCGGCAAGTTCTTTAGCTATATCTAAGTAAAATTGAAACATTGTCAATGCCTTATCTAAATCACTTCTATCTAAATAAAGCTCACCTAACATCTGATAAGAAATAGATAAATTATGCTTTAATCCTTCTTCTTTGGGGTTATTATTGCACAGCTCATTTAATAACTTATTACACTTTAAGTACATTTTTAAATGCTTGTCTAGCTTTCCTTGAAGCCCATAAATTTCCCCTAATTTACCATAAGCCACAGCAAGTGCTTGTTTTCCGCTTGTGTCAAAATGGTCTTTTCCCAAAAGAAATTGCGCAGCTTTAAGATAAGAACGAAACATAGAAGCAGCTTTTCTAAACTCCCCTTTTGCTTTATATACCTCCCCTAACTTGCCATAAATATTTGCAAGCCCTAATATCAGTTCACGATTTTCTTTTTCTTCCTCATAAAGATTTTTTGATAATTTGTAACAAAGGCGAAACATTTTGAGAGCTTGCGTCAAATTCCCTTTCTTTTGGTAAATCATACCTAAGCTCTCATAAGAAACAGCTAAATTTGTTTGCCATTTCCAATCTTGATTGTCTATTTTTTGCCTACATAAATGATAATTTGCTTTAAAATATTGAAAAGCCTCTTTTAAATTCCCTTTTTCCCTATGAATCAGCCCTATTTTTTGCAAACAATTAATATAATCTTCATTTCCTAATTCATAAAATATCTTTTGGGATTGCTCTATGTAAACTAAGGCTTCTGCAAGTTGTCCAAAAGCAAGCAAATTATCAGATAAGGTATAGCATATTTTTGCTATATCCCCATCTAAAATCAAATTTCCCATATCACTTTCCTTTTTGGTTCAACAAATTTAACTTATCAATTACCGATTTTGCATGACGCTGATAACTATGCGAAAAATTAAGGGGCTGTGCCAAAATTTGAGTGATAGTAAGCACAAGCGGGCGCACATTATTGATATTGGGTTGGAGCAAATCATACACAACTTCCTGCACCAAAGGGTGCATTTTGAAGGCGAGGGTTTGCTCATCAGGCGTTTCTCGGGCTTTGTATTTGTTTTGTAGCCAGCCACTTTGTTGAAGCTCATCAAGCCTATCTTCAAAAGGATTTTCTTCGCTTTTTTCTACTCGCCAAAGCACTTTTAAATCGCCTATGGGCATATCTTCCGAAGGTAAAACAGAGAAAAAACGTAGCATAGTCTGCCCTTCGGCATCAACTAATTCAGGCTCAAAAAGGCTCAACAGATAGGTATGCAAACTTGTCCTACTTAATTGCTGCCTATGACCATGTAGCGCATTATCCCCAATTTCGATGGTACGCTGCAAACCCTCATTTTTTAAGTCGCCATTTTTTAGCAAGTCTAATAATTGCGTTGCGACAAGCCCTTTTTTCTTTCCTACTTTTGCCAATAGTTCAGTAAGCAAGGTGTGGCGCAAAATATGGGTTAATAAGGCTAAAATCGCTTCTTTTGTATCTTTTTGAGGCTGATAATGATGTTCAAACAAAACATACGCCTCTTCTTCTGCTAATTCATCAACAGAAACGAAACGAAACCCGTCAGGTTGCGTGCGTGTAGTAATAAGATACTGCCATTTTGTTTCTTCAAAATGCTGTTTCATCTTGCGCAAATCATCCAAATCCGACTGATTCAAATTGTCTATAACAATCAAATTATTGCCCTCACATCTTGAAAGTGCATTTTTTATAGTCGCAAGTTGGTCTTCTGTTCTATGAATGGTGCGCAAATCTATCTGAAAAGCCTCCGCAACCGCAGCAATAAAGGCACTTTTTAAATTCTTATCCACCGAAACATAAATAATGCGCTGAAAATGGCTTTGGCAAGTCCGTTGATACAAATATTCTTGCATCAAAGTTGTTTTTCCCATTCCCCCAATGCCACTTAGCAGCAAAATAGGTTGCTTTTGCGCATTTTGAAGAAAAAAATCATGGATTTCTTGCAATTTCTTTTCGCGCCCAATGAAATAACTTGGGCGTAAAGGAATTTTATGATGCAAAATAGAATAAGAACTATTTTCGCTTAATTCTTGATGAGCAAAGACTTTTAACCTTTGATAAAAATCAAATTCAAGGTTGCCATTGATAAAAGTCTTTTGCAAGAAATTATAAGTAATTTTATCCTGAACTTTATCCACCATAAAAGCGAAATATTCAGGAATTTGTAGCTCGTCAATGAAATGAATAGCTTGTGCTAATGGTGTCATATTGCTGTTGAGATAATAATTGATAAAAATATGGAGGATTGGTTTTTTATTTTGTCACCACTCCCAATAGGCTCAATAAGCCCCTTCTTTTCATATAAGTCAAAAATGTTTTCTTGCATAATTTATGTGAAAAATTAGTTTAAGCTGTTAATAAAAACCGTCATTCGTTGTTGCCAATCTATCAAATTAATGCCTTGTAATCCTGCCTGATATTCTTTTTTCAATCGGTTATATTGAAATTTGTCGGAAATGCTAAGTTTGTCCATTTCCTCTAATAAAGTAGGGATTTTATCGTTTTCAAGCAAAGCAATAAGTGTGGATTTATCGCTTTTATCATTGCTAATCTTTGTTCCTTGCTGAATATGAATGTTATTCTGATGAGAGCCACTTATAACAATGTTGTTATCACCCGCTACATGAATCTTGTTTTCCTCTTTTGGCTGTGTAGGGGGATTTTCAATAGGGGAAATTCCTTCGAAAACGTTCATGCCAAAACCTTCAAACACATATTGCTTATTAAACACAGCAAGACAAGCCCTGAGTGCCATTTCAATTGCCAAGGCTTGTTTTTCTTTTTTGCCTTCTCTTTTTTGCCCATCTGCAAAGTCGCAAATTGCTTTGACCAAAAGCCAAGGTAGTGATTTATCTTGACAAGCGGCATAAAGCCCAGCTCCTTCCATTTCTCCACCTTTTGCGGTCGGAAACAGGGTTAATAGCTCATTTCTGTAATCTATATTGTCCACCAATTTTTCGCCTGTGAGAATATCGCAAAGTTCTAAAGTTGCGGTTTTTTCATTAGGTAACAGATTGTCCCATTTTTTAATTTTGAAGCTATTGCGTAAGCTATTATTCGCTTCGGGCTTGCTGCCTCTCCACACAATTGCATTTGCACTTACACGCTGCATTTCATAAGGAATGAGCTTATCGGATACTAACACATCTCCAATGTTTTGTTTTTCGTCATCAATCCCAAATGCAATCCCCACCATAAGTACAAATTTGGGTTGCAAAACATTGATAGCGTTAGTAACAGTTAGAGTAGAACCCATTGAAGTACTGGAACCCATTGTCCCACACTCTACATTTGCTACTGCAAAATTGCCAAATAAGCCAATATAGTAAGTGGCATTGTCTTTTTTGACTTCAATTAGCCCTTCCTCATTCAATAAGGGTTTCATTTTTTGATGCAAATGATTCGTTTCCGTTTCTGTAGCTGTTACCAACAAAACCAAACCTTGCCGAATCAATGGCTCAATTGCTTGGAATCTTTTTTCGATATAGTTTATCTCCATATTCTGAATATTGGGAAGTGCTACAAAATTATCCATTATTTTATTTTGTGGCTTATCAGTTGCTTCTTCTTGTTTTTCCCAATCATACCCCTCTTTCTCCTCATATTAG
>JBJXHA010000173.1:0-2875 GCA_046160275.1 Bacteroidia bacterium
TACAAAAGCTTTGGGATACTGTGCAAGACCGCCTTTATAAATTGAGAAATGGCTTGAATATCAATGGAGAAAAGCAAAGCCCTTCTATGTATGGCAGCCCAATAGACCCAGCGCGTTTGCTTTTAGCTGCTCAAAATGGAGGCATCAACCCTTATGATGTGAGTAGTTTGCAAGCAAAAATTCCTGTTTATCGTTTCCGAGAGTTAGCCCAACATACCGAAGCAACGATTAATGTAGTCCAAAATTTTGGTGCGCAGTTGTATAGTGCTTTAATACAAAAAGATGGGGAGCAGTTGCAGATTTTGCAAGCTACGCATCAAATGAATATGCTGATTTTTGTAAACCAAGTATATCAATATCAGATAGAGGAGGCGAAAACTGAAATTGATATTTTGCAAACTAGTCTGAATACTACCCAAAAACAGTTAGCGCATTATGATAATTTGATAACCATAGGCTTACTTCCTATTGAGTCAAGCAATATAACTATGCAAAATGCAACCGCTTCACTTCAAGAGGCAGCCGCAGTAGCAAGAGGAATCTCAATAGCTGGGCATCTTTTGCCTAATATTTTTGGGCTTGCAGATGGCGGCATGGATTTTGGGGGAGCTTTGGAGGCTGCGGCAACTATTCTAAATGAAAGTGCGCAAGTTACTCAAACCAAAGCGCAACTAATGGCAACAATGGCAGAACATCAGCGCAGAGCAGAAGACTGGAAATTCCAAAAAGAGCAAACAAGCATGAGTTTAGCTCAAATCCAAAAAAGCATAGATGCAGCACAAATACGTTTGCAAATTGCCCAACAAAACCAAAAGCAGTACGAACTTTCGGTGAAACAAGCAAACGAATTGTATAACTATTTAGGCAGTAAGTTCTCTAATTTGGATTTATATACTTGGTTAGCAGGACAAATGGCTTCGCTTTATTTTACTGCTTATCAATTAGCTTCCTCTTCTTTACACCAGTTGCAAAGTGCTTATCAGTACGAGTTAGATAGAACAGATAATTTTATCCCTACCAATGCTTGGAATAGTTTGAGAAAAGGCTTGCTTGCAGGCGAAACGCTTAAATTAGCACTCTTACGTATGCAGGATAGTTACTATACCTACAATACAAGACGAAGAGAAATAGAAAAAATCTATTCTGTGAAAAAATTGGTGGAGGCTACTGATTGGAGCAAATTTGTAGGAGAGCAAGGAGGAGAAGTGAAATTTGATATTGATAGGAAATTGTTAGTAGGTAAAGGCTCTTTCAGTCTTTTAAGAATAAAGTCTATTAAAGTTTCATTGCCTGCATTATTAGGACCTTACGAAACATTTGATGCTACATTAACACAAACAGCCAATAAAGCAGACGAAAAAGGCACACCTATTGGGGTAACTAACCAAGAAGTATCTATCTCTAGAGGAATAGATGACATGGGCATTTTCTTAGAAGAAACAAATGATGGGCGTTATTTACCCTTTGAAGGTACGGGTGCTATTTCTTCTTGGAGCTTTAAGGTAGAAAAAGCAATAGCAGAAAAGATTTCTGATATTATTTTTACGATAAAATTCACTGCGAAATAAAGTCCCGTGTTTTAAGGTAAACAATAATGTTTTTCTTGGAAGTGAAGCAGTTTTATCTTGCTTGAACATAATAAATTTAGGCTTTATATCACTGCTTCGCTGTCCTTTTTAACGTTTTTCCGCTTTATAGGGAGCCTTTGTCCTCATTTTCTTGCAATTACCAAGCTTGCCTCTCTTTATTTCAAAATAGGTTATATTTTGAAGATAGAAACATTAAAAATGCTACAATATTCAAACTTATGAGGTTCAAATATTGTAGCATTTTATTGTCAACTTGCCGTTCTCATAGAATAAATTTCAAGGAAAGTTCGGCAAATTTGTTATTCATTTGGAATGATTTTTTGTTTGGGTATTGAAAAAAATTTTACGCCAACGTCTTCGCAATTTCGCCTTTAATAAAATCCAAAAATTCGGCTTGGGTCATGATGCCTGCATCGCCGTCTTTGCGTTTGCGAACGGCTACTTGTCCGTTTTCCATTTCTTTTTCACCGACTACGAGCATATAAGGATATTTTCCTAATTCGGCATCACGGATTTTTTTACCAATTTTTTCATTGCGGAGGTCAATGCCTGCACGAATGCCGTTATCACGAAGGAAGGCTTTCACTTGTGCTGCATATTCTTCGTATTTTTCGCCAATCGGTAATACGATAAGTTGCTCAGGCGCAAGCCAAAGCGGAAAATCGCCCGCAGTGTGTTCTATCAATACCGCCACAAAACGCTCCAAAGAACCAAATGGCGCACGATGAATCATAACAGGTCTATGTTTTTGATTATCAGCCCCTACATACTCCAATTCAAAGCGATTGGGCAGCTGATAATCCACCTGAATTGTCCCTAACTGCCACTTTCTACCCAAAGCATCTTTCACCATGAAATCCAATTTAGGTCCATAAAAAGCCGCTTCGCCTAGTTCGGTTACGGTGTTTAGCCCTTTTTCGGCTGCCGCCTCGATAATAGAACGCTCTGCAATTTCCCATTGCTCATCAGAACCAAAATATTTTTCGGCTTTATTGGGGTCACGAAGAGAAATTTGTGCAGTATAATCTTTAAAATCCAAGACTCTAAAAATATACAACACAATGTCAATCACCTTCATAAACTCCTCTTTCACCTGCTCTGGGCTACAGAAAATATGTGCATCATCTTGGGTAAAACCACGCACGCGTGTCAAACCATGCAATTCGCCACTTTGCTCATAACGATATACTGTTCCAAATTCCGCCAAACGCAAAGGCAATTCCTTGTAAGAACGTGGTTTTGAAGCAAATATCTCGCAGTGATGCGGGCAGTTCATCGGTTTTAAC
>JBJXHA010000174.1:0-4352 GCA_046160275.1 Bacteroidia bacterium
CTGTACCTTGTCCTGCTGGACGTGGCCCGCCTTGTCCTGCTGGCCCACGGTTTTGACCTGTACCTTGTCCTGCTGGACGTGGCCCGCCTTGTCCTGCTGGCCCACGGTTTTGACCTGTACCTTGCCCGATTTGTTTAATCGAGTCTTGTGTAATTGGCCCAGGAGTAACCTTTTTGCGCTTACGCTTACGTTTTTTTGCTTCTTCTTCGGCACTTGTAGCACCTGCTGCGCCAACTGGTTTAGCACCTGGTACGCCAGGCTTCTGATTAAAGACTTTTTTGTCTTTTTCTTTCTTACGAACAGGTTTTTCAAACTTATTCGTATCTATTTTACCAAGAATTTTTAAGCCTTTGAGCATAGGTGTATCTGCACGATACATATCTGGCTCATTGCTTTTAATTTCTATTTTTTCTGGTATAATAACAGGTTCTACCTTAGCGATAACCTTAGGTTGTTCAATAGGCTTTGCAGGCTGTTGTTGCCTTGGCTGCTCATGTTGAGGTCTAGGTCTGTTATTATTTTGATCTTGCCGATTATTATTATTATCCCCTCTCGGTTGTTGCTGCTGCTGTTGCGGTTTTTGATGCGCTTGTGGAGTAGGAGCAGGTTTTTTCTTATCTAAATCAATTTTGCCTAAGACTTTCGTGCCTCGAAGTTCATGTTTGTTAGATTTTTCAATAGAATCCTTATCAACAGCTTGTTCAGCTGTCGGAGGCGGATTATCGAATAGGGAAGGAGGCGGTGGTGCTACAACCTTCGGCTTTTGTACAACCTCTGGGGTTTGTACAATGGGTTGTTGTGGGCGTTCCACAATAGCTTCTACCTTTGGAGTTTCTTCAACTCTCGGTTTTTCAATAACGGCCTCTTGCTTTACAGGAGGAGGCGGAGTCGTAGCAGCAGGTTGGAGAAATCCCAATACGGGCTTATCGCGCTTAATGATAGGCACGGGAATCTCTTTCTTCGGTTGTGGCTGCGGTTGTTGCATAGGACGCGAACCAATTACGATTTGGTCTGCTTTCTCTTTTTCTGCAACAGATGCTTGAAACTGTTTGCTTAGTTCCGTGAACATATCATCGGTTACCTTAGCATTGGGCTTGTTATCAATATCAAAACCCTTTTTGTTAAGGTGCTCGACGATGGTTCCTGTACCAACATTGAGTTCTTTTGCTACTTTAAATAATAATTTTGACATTCAAAAATTTAAAATATTGTAAAAACTTTTTGCGTTAAGCGTCTGGCTTAACTTAGCAAAGCCCCAAAATTAGTGTTAACACTCATTTTGGGCAATTGCATTTTATTCTTCTGCTGCTTCATCAAATTCGTCAGCAAAAATAGATAATATTTCGATTGCGGTTTCTTCTTCGAAATCGCAACGACGCATTAATTCTTCTTTAGATAGCGCTAAAACGCTACGAGCAGAGTCTAGTCCTACGGATTTGAGTGACTCGATTACCCAAGCATCTAATTCATCTGCAAATTCTTCGATATCCACGTCATCAATCTCGATTTCGACATCATCGCGGAATACATCAATTTCAAACCCTGTTAGCTTAGAAGCTAGTTTGATATTCAAACCGCCTTTACCGATAGCTAATGACACTTGGTCTGGTTTCAAGAATACCGAAGCACGCAAAGTTTCGTGATTTACATCTACATTACTAACTTTTGCAGGAGTTAATGCACGTTGAATGTATAAAGATTCATTGGTTGTAAAGTTGATTACGTCAATGTTTTCATTTCGTAATTCTCTTACAATACCATGAATACGAGAACCTTTCATCCCGACACAAGCTCCAACTGGGTCAATTCTATCATCAGTTGATTCAACGGCAACTTTTGCGCGTTCGCCTGGTTGGCGTACAATACTTTTGATGGAGATAACACCATCTTCGATTTCAGGTACTTCTTGCTCTAACAATCTTTCAAGGAATGTTGGCTCAATACGCGATAAAATTACCGAAGGGGTATTGTTTTTCATTTCTACTTTTTTGATGATGGCTTTTACCATTTCATCTTTACGGTAGAAATCTCCTTTAATCATTTCGGTTCTTGGCAATATTAATTCGTGCCCTGTAGCATCGTCTAATACCAAAATTTCTTTTTTCATGATTTGGCTTACCTCTGCGGTAACAAGCTCGCCAATACGGTCATGGTATTTCTTATATACATCATCTTTTTCTAGTTCCATAATACGCGAAACTAATGTCTGACGTGCCGCTAAGATAGAACGACGACCGAAATCATCTAAGTGTAATTGCTCATAACATTCTTGACCGACTTCATAGTCAGCATCAATGGAGATAGCTTCTGAGATAGAAATATGCTTGTTCTCGTCAGAAACTTCGCCATCTGGTACGATTTCACGTACGCGCCAAAGTTCTAGGTCACCGCTTTGAGTATTTACAATGACATCAAAGTTTTCGTCTGAGCCAAATTTTTTCTTAATTAAGGTGCGAAATACATCTTCAAGTACGCGTACCATTGCTGGACGGTCGATGTTTTTTATATCCTTAAATTCTGAAAAAGTGTCAACTAAATTAATCATTCGTGTTTACTTATAATTAGTTTGAAGTCAAAGCCCATATTTGTAAAAAATAATTAAAAGGCGAAGACTTGGTTTTATGCTTTTTATTTTGAAAAATCTAAATTTAAAATCTGATTTTCACCATTGCTTTTTTGATTTCTGCAAAAGGAACTTGAATAATAACGTTTTCTTTGATATTTTTCTTGCCTTCTTTGCGTTTTTCTTCAAATTGTAAAGAAATTACTTCGCCTTCTAAGGAAACAAATTCTCCCTCTACAATAGTTCCATCATTTTTAACTATTTCTAAATCACGTCCAATATGTTTTCCATATTGACGGAAAAATTTTAGCGGACGACTTACCCCTGGCGAAGAAACCTCCAAAATATAGGTTTCTCCCAACCATTTTTCGGTATCTAAATAAGACTCAAGATAACGACTCAATCGCTGACAACGAGCGAAATCAATTCCATTGTCGGCGTCCACGAAAGCTTCGAGCTTATTACCTTTGCCAAGTTTTATATCAATAACAAAGCAATCTACAAAATCTGCTTCTGCAAATTTCTCAATTAGTAATTTTTCTATTTTCTGTTCTACTGTTTGCATTAATATTTTACTATAAATGAAAGAGGGAACATTTTAAGTGTTCCCTCTTCTTCTGAGTCAAAATCTAGCGCAAAGATACGTAAATTATTGATATACAAGCAATTTTTTCTTTTTTTTAAAATAAAATTCTTTCGACTTGTTCGCACCAAATATGCCCAATCATGATATGTGACTCTTGAATACGTGGTGTGTCACCTGATGGAACATTAATTAGGAAATCACATAACATTGCCATTTTACCTCCATTTTCGCCTGTCATCCCAATGATTAGCATACCTTGATTCCTTGCTTTTTCTATTGCTTTTAGAATATTTGGCGAATTGCCTGAGGTCGAAATTGAGACTAAAATATCACCTTGCCGCCCTGCTGCTTCAATCATCCGAGCATAAATGTATTCAAACCCATAATCATTCCCGACAGCAGTCAAATAAGAAGTATTGACATGCAGCGCTTCTGCGAAAAGTGGTTTTCTGTCCTTATAAAAACGCCCTGAAAGCTCTGCAGCTAAGTGCTGTGCATCGGCTGCACTTCCACCATTGCCACAAAATAAAACTTTTTTATCTTGCTCAAAAGCAGCCGCCATGACTTGCCCTACGCGCTGAATTTTTTGAAGTAATTCGAGGTCGTTTAAGATTTTCGTTTTGACTTCAATGCTTTTTTCTATTATTGATGCTATCATTGTTTAATTTTTAAAGTTTTCGGGTAAAAAATAACGATTACAAAAATCGTTTAGATAAAACGCTTCTTCTATACTTAATGTATCTAAAAATGATGGAATTTGTTGGCTTTCGAGGCTTTTTATTAATTTTTTCAAATCTAACATTCTTATTTCTTCGTTACCTTTTTCTGGAAATTTTGTTCCCCACATATAAGTAGGTTTTAGTTCGATTTCGATAAGTTTCGTTTTTCCCGTAAGGGAGGATTGTTGAAATTTTAATTTTAATAAAGGAATCATTCTGTCCCAAACAAAAATATCATACGCAATAAAATCAGCGGTGGAGTAAATTGCGAATCCTTGTTTTTCTTCTTTTGTAAAAGGGTCTTTGAAGGCGTATTTTTCCATAGGTTGCGCATTATGCGGATGGTATCCTAATATAATGTCGCTGCCTGTTTCCTCAAAAATACGATGAAAATTAGCAACGGTATGTGCCGAAGGATAAGCTTGATAGGCATTTCCTGTATGTAGCATTGTAACAATAATATCTGCACCTGCTGCTCTTGCTA
>JBJXHA010000175.1:0-3110 GCA_046160275.1 Bacteroidia bacterium
GCAGAAAAACTCCCTAATTATGCACATTTAAAACCATTGGCTAAGGCGCATATCGAAACCTCTTTGCCCAATATCATAGACGAACACTATGAAGGGACGCATTGGCTCGGCAGTTTTGCCATTTATGCCTTGCTTTGTGCTAATTAAGTTTATAAACGTAAATTTTATGTTTAATAGGGTTCGCAACTCTTTAAGAGTTGCGAACCCTATTAAACAAACATTTGCTTTCATCTCTAAATTTTTCTTACAATGACAGATATTTTTTATCAACTCATCGCGCATTTGCCCGAAATGCAAGAGATTGAATTAACGGAAGACCAACAAAACGCGGTAACTCAGTTTTTGGAATTTTTTAAGTCAGGCTATGGGCGTGATACCTTTTTAATGACAGGCTCGGCAGGTACGGGAAAGACTTTGCTTATTCATTTATTTACGGTGTTCTTAAAGAAAATGGGCTACAAAGTGATTTTGCTTGCACCTACGGGCAGAGCTGCAAAAGTCATTACGCGGCGAACGGGTAAGATGGCTTATACCATTCATCACCATATTTTTAGCGTAGAAGAAGGCTTAAATAATCAACCCTCTTTTTCTTTGCGCGCCAATAAGGAAAAAAGTAAAGTCGTTTATATTATTGACGAGGCTTCGATGATTGGCGATGTAAAAGACGATGCTCTAAGAAATGGCTTACTTCAAAATTTATTGTACTATGTCTTTGAAAATGATGAAAATAGAAAATTAATGTTGGTGGGAGACCCTGTGCAGTTGCCTCCGATTGGTGACAGTGAATCCCCCGCTTTAAATCCACATACTTTAAAACAAAAACACGATTTGAATGTGTTTTATGCACATCTAAACGAGGTGAAAAGGCAGGCTTTTGATTCCTTAGTGCTGGATAATGCTGTGGTCATTCGTGATGCTTATACGGACGGAGAAGAAAACCCTAGCGTAGATTTACGAATGGGGCGAGATGTGCAGGTATTAGATAATGCTTACGATGCGTTGGAAACCTACATTGGTTATTTTGAGCATGGAAATTTAGATAAAGTGGTGTTTCTGACTTATTCTAATCAAAAAGCAACTCAAATTAACCAAGCAATCCGCAAACAAGTCATGGAAACCAATGAATTACTGGTAGAAGGCGATTTGATTATGGTGGTAAGAAATAATTATTGTTGGGGGGGGGAGCATTTTCTTTTCTTGGCAAATGGCGAAATGGGAACGGTCTTAGAAGTCATGCGGGATTCTTATGAAGAATTATATGGCTTAAGATGGATGGATACTGTAATTGGTTTTGAGGATTCGCAAGGCGAACAAAAGGCAATTGATTGTAAAGTCGTCTTAGATTTGTTGGAAAATAAATTAGCGCAATTAAGTCAAGAGCAGGTTTTGCAAATTTGGCAAGCTCGTCAATCGCTTTATTTTGGTTTGCCAAAAGGTGAAGCCACTAAGCTCATTAACCAAGACCCTTATATCAATGGTTTGCAAATTAAATATGGCTATGCCATTACAGGACACAAATCGCAGGGGGGGCAGTGGGAAAATGTACTGATTGCCTTCGAACCCAATTATGGCGGCGACATTCATCAATATTTACGTTGGACTTACACGGTATTTACACGTGCAGAAGAAAGGGTATTTATGCTAGGTTGCCCGTTTTTGGAAACTTAAAGTTTAAACGGTTCGCAACCCTCAAAGGGTTGCGAACCGTTTAAACAAACTTATTCCTTTTTTTTTAGTTTATTCAAAATACTTTTTTTATATACACACTCCCTCATGGCAAAACAAGATTTTAGTAACGAACTCATACAACTGCAAAAATACTTACGCAGTGAAGAAAACGAAGATGCAAAACGCGCTTTGTTATTTCCCTTATTTAGCAAGTTATTTAAAGAGCAGATGCGCAGCGAATCGGCTGCAAAAGGATGCGATATTTACATAGAAGCGCGGCTAGTTGTAGAAGCCAAAAGTAAATATTCGCAATGGCTAGAAGGCTTCTATCAAGCCCTTTTTTATCACCGCAAACAAGGCTTATCTTATCATACAATACTCGTCATTGCACACAAATTCATTGGAATATGGAAAGTGAATGATTTGCCTGAAGAAGTAATTGTTTACATTCAAACGGCAGATATAGGCAAATCGCCAAGTGCTACGGGCAAAGACCTTGCACGCAAAACACAACTTTCCTTAAAAAAAGACATTCAAGCAAAAGCAACTTATTGGCTAGAACCCAGCGACTTAGATAACGGTTTATTTGCAGGAGGTAAAAGCCTTATCCAAGAGTCATACCAAGTACTGAATTTACTCAAAAATTTAGAATCGCAACGGATTCAAGTAAATTCTCACAACTTTATTGACATTGTAAACAGCATGAAATCCTTTTTTGATAAGCCAATTGACGCGGTTCATGCCTTTTATTCGATTGTAGCCTATTGGGACATTACCTCTACGGTTGCTATTCAAGAAAAAGAAGCTACTGAAATTCGCATTATTGGCTTCAAAGGTTCTCAATTTAGCGATGCCATTTTGATTCCTGCCAAAAAAGTATTGGATTTTAAACGTTTCGTTGAAAAGCATTATATTTTTACCAATGAAGGTTCTGGTTTAACTGCCGACTACTATTTTGGGCGTTTTGATGAAGTGCTTTCAACGGTAATGCCTGAATATGTAAAACAACACGGCATCTTTTTTACAGACAATAACCTTGCTAAATTTTCGCTTTGGTATGTGGCAAACTATTGCGTCAAAAATGTGGAAACAGACTACATTGTGTTTGACCCTGCGGGCGGTAGTGGTAACTTAATTTCGAGTTGGCGCAAAGATTTTAAACACAAAATTGTGTCGGAATTGCAACCTGATTTGCTCAAAACCATTGAAAAGCGGATGAAAATTGACCCTTTTCATACCCAAAAAGGCTTTACCATTATCCCCAAAACTTCGCAAGGCATAGGGCTTAATTTTTTAAATAAATCGGCACAAAGCTATTTTGATTTACTTAATCAAGAGTTGAAAAACAAAATGCTTAGTTTTGACAAACCTCTAGCTTTTTTGTTAAATCCGCCCTACAACAACACCGACGAAAACGAAAAACTTCGCCAAGATACAGAATC